>JAVBUS010000167.1:0-8217 GCA_031555125.1 Eubacteriales bacterium
TACACATTGTCCAGGTTGAGGCTCTCCACGCTATAGAGGCCGTCGCTGATGTCCAACTCGGTGCCCTTGGCCTGCAGAATTTTACCGCTGGGCAGCAGGTTCCCGTCATTCTCGTACACCCGGGTGAGGGGCTGGGTGATCCACACATTGTTGGCATCGCCCCGCTTGCTAAAGTAGGGATGGATAGCGAAGCCGAAGGGCATATCTTCGCGGCCCATGTTATAGACCCGCACATCGATGCCCAAGCCCTCCGCCCGCAGGGTATAGATCACCGTCAACACACAGGGGAAGGGATAGGCCTCGTACAGGTCGCTGCCGGTATCGATGGTGATGACGCCCTCGGCATACGCGCCTTCGTCATCGGCCCAGCACCGCACATTCCAGGGCTCGTCCATGACCAGACCATGGCGGGGCACGTCCCGGCCATGTTTGCGCTGGCGATAGGTCTTGCCGCGCCATACATAGGTGGCATCCTCCGTGCGGTTGGGCGTGGGGAACAATAGCGGGATGCCGTACTTGCTGCCAAAGGCCATGATGTCCACCGGCTCCATCATGATCTCTTTCCCCTCAAAAGTCCAATCATACAGATTGAATCCGGCTTCCGGCAGGATGCGTACCTCGTGACCGGCACCGGTCAGGGTCCATCTGTCCAGCCCCTGGGGTTGTAAGGTGTCCTGGTAAACAGAAAAAGTTGCCATACTCATCAATCCTTTCTTTCGGCTGACACACCGGTTCCGTCAAAGAGAGGGATGAACGCGGGATCCTGGGCGGTGCGCTCCTGCACATAGCCCGCCGTCAGGCCGATGGCGTGCAGATGAGCCACCACACTGTCATACTCCCGTTTGGTGATAGGGCGTTTGAGCAGCGGATCCTCCAGCGCCCGGCCCGCAGGGGTATACTGGGCCATCAGGCTCACCGGGGTCCCCCGGGGCAAGTATTCCGCCAGCCAATTGAGGATGCGCATGCTCTGGGCCGCCATGCCCGGCAGCACCAGGTGCCGCACCAGGGTACCGCTCAGGAGCAATCCCTGGGCATCGTACCGCGGCGCACCGGTCTGCCTGCACATCTCTATCAGTGCCGCGCTGTTGACAGCCACATAGTCGGGTGCACCGGAGTAGCGCTCCGCCATGGCCGGCTCGATGTACTTACAATCCGGCAGGTAGATGTCCACGTTGCCCTCCAGCATGCGCAGGGTGTCTACCGACTCGTAGCCGCTAGTGTTGTATACGATAGGGATGCCTGGCCTATGCAGCGCCAGGGCTTCCAGGATCTGGGGCACAAAGTGGGTGGGGGTCACCAGGTTAATATTGTGGGCACCCTGGGCCTCCAGCTCGGCAAAGATTTCCGCCAGCCGCGCCACGGTGATGGGCCGGCCTGCGCCATCTTGGCTGATGCTGGCATTTTGGCAGTACAGGCACCGCAACCCACAACCGCTAAAAAAGACGGTACCACTGCCCCGGTTGCCACTGATGCAAGGCTCCTCCCAATGGTGCAGCGCGGCGCGGCCCAGCACTACCGTGGTGCCCATGCCGCACACGCCCTGGCCGCCCTGGGCAGAACGAGGCACGCCGCAGCGCCGTGGGCACAGGGTGCAGGATACCATGTCGCCACCCATCATGCACGGAGCTTGGATGCGGCGGCGGCATCCACTAAGATGCGCACATCGGCGTGAACCTGCAGGATGCTGGCGGGTACCGCAGGGGTGATTTCCCCCTCCACCGTAGCGCGGATGATGTCGGCCTTTTCCTCGCCGCAGGCGATCAGGATGATTCTGCGGGCCTGTAGGATGGTGCGGACACCGGCGGTGACGGCGCAGGTGGGCACGGATTCGCCGGGGCCAAAAAAGCGGCGGTTTGCCTCGATAGTGCTGGGGGTCAGTGCCACCACGTGGGTACCCTTGGAGAAGACGGCCTCCGGTTCGTTAAAGCCGATATGGCCGTTGAGGCCGATGCCCAACACCTGCAGGTCAATACCGCCCGCCGCCTCAATCGCGGCGTCATAGGCGGCGCACTCGGCGTTCAGATCCGGGGCGACACCGCTGGGCAGGCGCACCTGCTCCGGCCGCAACCCCAGGGGCGTGAACAGGTTTTCCCACATAAAGGCATGGTAGCTCTGGGGGTGGTCGGCGGTCAGGCCTACATACTCATCCAGATTAAAGGACCGCATCCGCGTGGCGTCCCACGCCCCAGCCCCATGCATGCGCACCAAGGCCTGATAGGTGGGGATAGGGGAGGAACCGGTGGCCAACCCCAAAACGCTGTCCGACTTTTTTAGCATTTGCCCGGCCAGGATCGTGGCCGCCATTTCGCCTACGGCCTGAGGATTCTTCCCGATGAGTACCTGCATTGACATCACGCCTCCCGTATGAATATACACACCAGATGAAACAAAACCCGAGGGGGCCGGATATATGGGTATCAAAATAAGAAGAAGGAGCGCTTCCTTCTTCTTCATTGTACAATACGTGGAATTGTGAATGCAAGCTTTATACGGCAATTTTCCGCGATCTTAGGGGAACACCGCACAATGGAGAGAGCTGGCCACGCGAGAGATTTTCGCGCTGTTCGAGGTGCCTGTAAGAGGCCGTGGCAGCGCCACGCCGACCGGAAGCGCGACATAGCGCAACACAAAAAGATCCGTGGGACGACCGATCGATTTGCGCGGCGTTGCCTTAGCAGTCGATAAATGCACGGAAGGCGGGCAGGATGCCGATGCCGTCCGGGAAGTGGGCGGCAAACTGGGGGATGGCGTGGCTGGGGAAGCTGTTGCCCTCTATAAACACCGGACCATCCGGCGTGATGGCCACATCCCAGGCCACAAAGCGCACCTGGGGTACCACGCGGGAAGCATCCAGGCACATCTGCACCGCCTGATGCCAGAAAGGGATGCGGGTGCTGGGGATGCGGGCCCCGGTCATGGGATGATGGACGAATGTGTTGCCCTGTTTGTCGGCAGCCACGGCGCGGATCTCCCCGGTGTCCAAATCGATGGGGGCGGCCATGCCGCCGCAATCCACGTTGTCCATGACCTTGCCGTTGCCGATGCGGATATAGGCATATACAACGCCTTGCTTCTTGTCCCCCAACAGGGTGGCGATGCGCATGGTGTTGACCGACGTGGGACATAGGGCCGCCAGATCCGGGTGCTGGACCACGCATTCTTCCAGGATACCGATGCCGTCCGCCCGCAGGCGGGCCAGTAGGCTCTTGGGATCCGCAAAGGCTTCCGGATCGACCTTTTGGATCCCCTGGCCGCTGGAACCGTCGATGGGTTTGGCAATGAGGGGGCCCTTGCCCCGGACAAAGGCAGCAAAGGCGGCATCGTCGGTGTGGGTGATGTCCAGCCAGGCCCGACGCACCTGGTCGGCAAACAGGGCGTTAAACTCGGCCTTGTTGTCAAAAAAATGCCAGTAGGCCTTGTCGTTCATCCGGGCCACGATGCCGTTGGAAATGCCCCGGGTGATCTGGGTCGCCCGCTGGGCGGGCGTCAAGCGGTAGAATTCCGCGATTTTGTAATCCACGTAGCCCGCATTGTACCGGACGGCGCAACGCACCATGTCCATCAGCAGCCACAGGGTGCTCTTTCCGGTCTTTTTGTGCAGCATGATGGCCGTTCGCCACATGGCGGAGAGATCCATTTTGCTCACCCTGCGCAGAAAGTATTTGATCTTGCCCACCGGCATTCCCCGCTTTCCTTCGTGTCATCCCCCACAGTTTTCCCCATTCTACGGCAAAGCAACCGCGATGTCAATTTGCGCGGCATTCCCGCCTGTGATATGATGAGGGCATTCCACAAAAGAGGAGGAGCAGCATCCATGCCCACCATGCTGACCGCCGCCGCGCTGGTGCTTTCGCTGGCGGGGTACGCCTGCTATTTGACCTGGCGCGGCCTGCGCCCGGCGCTGGTACCTGCCCTGGTGAGTTGCGGGCTGATCTGCGCGTTGTTTTTTGCGTCGCTTGCGGACGGGTTGCGCATCGCCTTCCCGCTGCTGCTGGGGACGGGCGTGGCGCTGGGCGGCTTTGCCTGTTGGCGCATGGGGCATGCAAACGACAGGTTCGCGCCGCTGCGGGGATGGTGCAGGCCGGAGCACGGGGCCATGGTATGCCTGCTGGTGGTGCTGGCACTGTGCACCCGAGGCGCAACCTTCGTCCACTATGACGATTTCTCGCACTGGGCCCCCATGGCCCGGCACTTGGCGCTGACCCACAGTCTGCCGGACGCGGCCGGCATCATTACCTTTCAGGCCTATCCGCCGGGCAGTGCGCTGTGGATATACTGGGTGACGCGCTGCATCGGCTTTACAGAGGGGCAGGCCATGTTCGCCCAGGCCGCCCTGATGGTTTTCCTGCTATGGGCACTGTTGGCCGCACTGCCATCAGCGACTTTGGGCCAACGGTGCTTGCCGGCTATGACGCTGGTTGCCGCGTCGGCGGTGATCCTTTTTGGCAACGCCATGATCCGCTCCTTGTTGGTGGATACGTTGCTGTGCGCCGCCGGGCTGGCGGCCTTCGCGGTGCTGTACACCTATCGTGACGATCCGGTGCAGGGCGCGTTGTGGACGCTGCCCATCGCGGTGGCCACCGTGCTCATAAAAAACAGCGGCGCTTTTTTTGTACTGCTGCACGCGGGCTTGTCCTGCGGGTTGGTGTTACGCAAGCGCAGCATGGGCCGCAGCTGGCCGGCGCCGCTGTGTTGCCTGGCGGTGCCCTTGGCCTGTCTCGGGCTATGGCTGGCCCATGTGCAGGCGGTCTTCCCGGCAGGGATGACCTCTCGCCATGCCTTAAGCCTGCAATTGTTCGCAGCGGAAGGCGGACAAAAAACGGCAGCGGACCTTCTGCTGATCGCCAAGGAAATGGCGCGGGTGGTGCTGCATCCTTCCTCACTGTCCCTGCGCAGGGTGTTGCTGTGGCATGTCAGCTTGCTGGGGGTGGCGGCGCTGCTCAAGCGGAGCGATGGACAGGGGAGCAAGCGTTGCCTGGCCGCCCTATTGTATGCCGACGGTGCCTTTGCCCTGTATGTGCTGGGCCTGTACGGCATGTACATCCTGACCATGCCCATTGGGGAAGCCCGGGCCCTGAGCGAGGTCCACCGGTACCTAAACACCGGCCTGTTCTATGGCGTGGGGGTATTGAGCATGGTGTGCGCGGGGGCGCTTTCCGCATCGCCTATGCCGCGTCGCGCGCTGGGCTGCGGGGTGTTATGTGTGGCACTTTCCCTGACGGCGTGCTATGGGACGCGGCCTTTGTCCGGGTTATCTGTGCCCGCGGAGCGCGCACATTGGGTCACGCGATCCGCCCGCCTACGGGATGTGCTGTCCCAAGGACCGGTGGAAAGACCGCTGGCGGTTTATGCTCCTGCTCCGGACTACGAAGGCTACACGGCCTTCGCCTGCATCTATTTGCTGAACGATCGGGACTTTACATTCATCAGCGACAAGCCAGGCCCGGTGCGCATGGCGGAGATTATGAGCGCCCACCGGATGCTGGCCGTGGTGGATCCGGATGAGGGGATTGCAAGGGCGCTACTGGAGCATTGGGGTGCAACGGACGGTGCGCCGGGATTATATGTTCCCAAAAGAAACCGTTGACATCCGCTGCTTTACTGTGCTACCATACTGCACAAGTTCATACCCACTTGACATGCGACGACGGAGACAGCGGCAACGCGCACTCGCATATCCAGAGAGTCGGCGGTTGGTGCGAGCCGAACATGCGCGCGATGCAGATCCCTCCCGAGCAGAGCTCCAAAGCCGTCCACCAGGGCGGATAGGCAGTCTCCGGTTTGCCCCGTGATCGGCAAAGGCTTGTTTGAGCCTGATGAGTGCCCCGCGAGCGGGAGCACATGAGTGGTACCACGAGAGCACATCGCTCCCGTCTCATGATGAGGCGGGAGTTTTTGTATTCTGAAACAAGGGAAGATAAAGGAGGATCCACCATGGAACAGATTGAGCTTATTGCCATGCGCATGCGGGACCTGCGCGAGATCGTTGGCCTGACCCAGGAGGATGTGGCCACCCGGGCAGAGATTCCCCTGGCCGATTATCAGGCCTATGAAACCGGCGCCAGCGATTTTTCCTTTAGCCACCTGTTCAATATTGCCGGGGTACTGGGCGTGGACATCTCCGATCTGCTCACCGGTGAGAGTCCGCACCTGCGCGGGTTCGTGCTGACCCGCAACGGCAAGGGGCTGGCCTTCCACCGGCGCGCCCAGTACCACTATCAGCATCTGGCCTATAACTTCCGGGACAAAAAGAGCGAGCCCTTCATCGTCACCGTGATGCAGGACCCGCCGGGCACCGTCAAGCAAGCCCACGCCCACGAGGGGCAGGAGTTCGACTACGTGCTGAGCGGTTACATGAAGATTGTGCTGGGCGAGCAGGAGCTGTTCCTATCGCCGGGCGACTCGCTGTACTACGACTCCAGTCTGCCCCATGCCATGTACGCGGTGGATGGGGATTGCCGGTTCATTGCCGTGGTCATCAAGTAAGGGAGGCGTTTCTATGGCACTGTATACACAATACGTGGCGCCCCACGGTGGGTTTTTGAGCTACGAGGACTTTTGCAAAAACTTCCGGCTCACCAAGCCGGAGGCCTTCCACTTTGCTTATGATGTGGCGGATGTACTGGCCGACACCACGCCTGATGCCGTTGCGCTGGCATGGGCCACGCCCCGCGAAGAATCTGGAACCATGACCTTTGCACAGATGCGGGAAGCCTCTGACCGCGCCGCCAACGCTTTGGCCAGCCACGGGGTGGGCAAGGGCAGCCGGGTACTGCTGCTGCTCAAGTCCCACTGGGAGTACTGGCCGATCCTGTTGGCGCTGCACAAGCTGGGCGCGGTGGCGGCTCCGGCCTCCCACCTGTTGACGGCGCAGGACATCGCCTATCGCCTGGGTGCCGCCAACATCACCTTTGTGCTGGCCACCGCCGAGGATGGATTGCCCCAGCGCGTGGACGAAGCGGCGGCATTGTCCGGCCTGGCACCTGTGCGCATGACCGTGCGCGGCACGCAGCCGGGCTGGGCATCCTATGAGGCGGCTTTGGCCCAGGCCAAGGCCCGTTTTGCCCGGCCCACCGGGGCCGATGCGCCCGCGCTTACCGATCCCCTGCTGCTGTACTTTACCTCCGGCACGGAGGGGATGCCCAAGGTGGTGCTGCTGGATCAGCTGTACCCCCTGGGACACATTCTGACCGCCGTGCACTGGCAACGGGTGGTGGAAGGCGGGCTGCACCTGGCGGTTTGCGATACCGGCTGGTCAAAATCCGCTTGGAGCCAACTGTATGGTCAGTGGTTAGCGGGTAGTGGTGTGTTCGTTTGGGATGGGGAGGATACCCTGGATGCCGCGGCACAGCTCCGTGCCATGGCCGCCCATCGGGTGACCACCCTGTGCGCCGCGCCCGCCGTGTACCGTGCGCTGCTGGGTCAAGACTTTTCGGATTATGATCTGTCGGCGCTGACCCACTGTACCCTGACCGCAGAGCCGCTGCACCCGGAGATCTTCTATCAATTCCAGGAGCGCACCGGCCTGGCGCTGCACGAGGCATACGGCCTGACCGAAACCACGGTGTTGGTGGGCAATTTCGCCTTCCCTTGGGCCAAGCTACAGCCCGGCAGTATGGGCCGTCCCTCGCCCTTGTACGATGTGGACATCGTGGACGGCTACGGGAAGTCCTGCCCCCCCGGGGTCAGCGGCGAGATCGTGGTGCGCACCCATCACGGGGTGCCGCCGGGGATGTTCCGCGGTTATGGCGAGGACGCCGGGGATGCCTGGGAGGATCAGGTGTACCACACCAGGGATGTGGCCTGGCGGGATGAGTGGGGCGCCTTTTGGTACGTGGGGCGCGCCGATGACGTGATCCGTTCCAGCGGGTACCGCATCGGCCCCTTTGAGGTGGAGTCGGCGCTGCTGGATCATCCCGCCGTCCGCGAGGCAGCCATCACCGGCGTGCCCGATCCCCTGCGTCACCAGATCGTCAAGGCCACCGTGGTGCTTGCGGATGGCTTTGTAGGCGATGACGCCATGGTGCGGGAGCTGCAGCAGCACGTTAAGCAAGTGACCGCACCCTACAAATGCCCCCGGGTGATCCACTTTGTGGACGCCCTGCCCAAGACCGCCAACGGGAAGGTACAGCGCAGCGCGTTGCGGTGATGCCCCTCCGCGAAACCGTCCGGGTGAACTGCCTGCGGTTCGAGCCGTCACACATGGATGTGGCGGCT
>JAVBUS010000110.1:0-11459 GCA_031555125.1 Eubacteriales bacterium
TTCTGGGACTACTGCTCCATGACGCAGGAGGGCATCAAGATGCTGATGGCCGGCATCGAGGGCGAGACCTACACCATGGTGGACGGCAAGCCGGTGTTCGTCGAGAACCTGGCCGATGTCCGCAACGAAGCCCAGGAAATCGTCACCGATCACCGCAAGGATCGCGAAAAGCTGGGCTTTGATGCCGGCTTCAACTGCATCCCGGTTTCGCTGAACAACTATGACATGCAGTACTGGAATCTGGATCCCGCCTACGCCACCGCGCGTGTCGAAGCGCCGGGCAAAAATCCGGGTAAGTACGACATCATGCAGACCTATTCGCGCCCCATCTGGGATGCGAAGAAAGAGCAGCTGGAGACCATGACGCGCGACTTCTATTACGCCGTCATCACCGGCGCGAAGACCATGGCCGATTTCGACGCTTACACCGCCGAATGGCTGGCAGCCGGCGGCCAGGAAGTCCTGGACGAAGCCAATGCCATCTTCTACGCCAAGTAAAATTAGCTCGCGGAACGAGGGGCTGCTTCACCATTGGTGAGGCGGCCCCTCAGATTATCAACAAAGTAGGTTTTCCGATTTGGGGATGAATGAAGGGGCCACGGCCCCTTCAAATTGAGAACGTATCGACCGGCTTTGCCGGTCGGGCGGGGAGTTTTCCGTTAGGAAAACATACCTACCATCACGAGCAGAGCGAGTCACGGCGCAAGCCGTGCATTCGAGCGAAATGCAGCCTGGATTACGTTCGTGGGCGTCGACGTTGTCGACGGCCTGAGGGGCTGCTTCACCATTGGTGAGGCGGCCCCTTTCATGTAGACAGATCCAAAAGAAAAGACCGTGCCGCGGCCCACCCGCGACACAGCCCATGGATACAGCTTGCTTATGCTAGTCCTCGTTTGATTTCGCGCAATAGATCCGCGTGATATGCATGAAATCAAATGAGGAGCAGTATTATCCCTTTTTCACGCTCAAAAACCCGTGGAGCCCCGCCGCAATGGCTGCTCCGGCCAAGGGCCCAACGATAAACACCCACAAGTTACTCATCGCCGCGCCACCCACAAAGATGGCCGGTCCGATGCTGCGGGCCGGATTCACCGACGTACCGGTCAGGGGGATGCCCACGATGTGCACAAAGGTCAGCGTCAGGCCGATGACCAGCCCCGCCACCGCACCCTTGCCCTCGTCAGAGGTCACACCCAGGATGGTGAACACGAAGATGGCGGTCAGGATAATTTCTGCAAGTAAAGCGCCGCCCACGCCGATGGTGCCCAGTCCATTCGTGCCCAACCCCGCCAGCGCCTCCTTGGCACCAAAGTTCACCAGCAACTTGAGCAGCCCTGCGCCCGCGATGGCGCCGATGATCTGGGCCAGGACATAGCCCACAAAGTCCTGCACCTTCATGCGGCCCCGCAGCAGCATGGCAAAGGACACCGCCGGGTTGATGTGGCAACCGGACACGCCGCCGATGACATACGCCATGGCCACAATGGACAGGCCAAAGGTCAGCGCCACGGCCAAATGCCCTCCGGGTACATCACACCCCAGCAATACCGCGCTGCCGCAACCCATGAACACCAGCACCAGGGTGCCGACCAGCTCGGCTGCATAGCGTTTGACATTCTTCATCCAAACTCCCCCTACCTTTCATTCGCTATTATTTTCCATTTTATGCGTTTTATTCCCGAAAAAGTGTAACGGGAGACCGTCCCAAACGCAAGTTATTTTTCCTTATCCGTCAGTGCCAGCAAATACCGGGCCACGCCATCCTCCCGGTGGCTGTCCAGGATGCCCGTGGCCATGGCCTTCAGCGTGGCGTGGGCATTCTCCACGGCATAGCATGCATCGCAGGCCTCAAAAAGGGGGATGTCGTTCAGGTTGTCCCCAAATCCCACCACCCGGTCAAATCCGCCGTGTGTCCGCAAAAACTCCGCGCCGCTGCGCTTGGAGGCCGCCGGGCTATGGCACTCCAGGTAATACAGGCCGGGATCATAAATATCCTGATACAGCACCACCCCCACGCCCATGTCCGCCAGCGCATCGTGAAGGGGTTGCAGGCGCTGCGCCGTGTCGATCCAGGTAAAGTAGATCACATCTTCTCCGCCCAGATCGGCGAACCGATCCACCGGGCGAAATACCTTGCCGTACAGCCGCTGCCGCTCCTGGCAAAAGTTCCGTATCGGCACATGGTCCAAGTGCTCGTAATAGGTGGACATGGCCCCGTCTTTCAACCCATACATCAGTCCGCACAGGCCAAATCTCTCGGCGGCCTGGCAGATAGCCAGCACATCCTGGGGAGGAATGTTCATTTGCCGGATATACCGCTGCGCGGCAGGATCGTACACCAGCACCCCGTTCATCAGCACAATGGGTTCCTGCAGGGGTACCCCTGCCAGCAAGTGCTTCACCGTGGCGTAAGAGCGGGCCGTGGCCACGGATACATGCATGCCCGCCGCAATGCACTGGGCCAGCGCCTGCTCCGCAAAGGGGGTCAGCGCAGCATTGGGGCCCAGCAGTGTCCCGTCCAGATCTGACAAATACAGGGTCTTCATTCTTTCCCATCCTTCCATGCAGGAAAAGCTCCTGCACACATCGTATTGTAAGCCACAGTCATCAAATCGTCAACGGAGGGCTCCCCATGGACAATACCGACCCCCTGTCTTCCAAGCGCTCATCTTTGGCGGGGCCCATCCTGGTTTTGTGCACTGCGGTACTGTGGAGTACCGCCGGAATCTGTGTCAAATTGCTGCCCTGGAGCCCCTTGAGCATCAGTTGTGCCCGGGGACTTGTCAGCGCCATTACGGTGCTGCTGTTACGGATGATCCGCCTGCCCGGCCAGGAAAAGTGGCGGCGGTTCGTCTGGAACAAGCATACGCTGCTGTGTGCGACAGCCATGTTCGCCACCTCCATGCTGTTTGTGGTCGCCAACAAGCTTACCACCGCGGCCAACGCCATCGTGCTGCAATATATCGCCCCCATTCTGATCCTGCTATACGGCATCTTTATCGAAAAAAAGCGCCCCTCGCGTCTGGAGATTCTGCTGACCGCCGTGGTCTTTGGCGGATGCACACTGGCCTTTGTGGATCAGTTAGGTGGCGGCAGCCTATTGGGCAACGTGCTGGCGCTGCTTTCCGGCGGCACCTTTGCGACCCAGATCCTACTCAGCCGCCATCCCCGTACCAGCCCAGAGGATGCGCAGCTCCTGGGCTGCAGCATGAGCTTTGTGCTGCTATTACCCTTTTTGTGCACCGATCCGACCTTTGTGCTCAATCGGCAAACCCTGGGCGTGATCCTTGTCCTGGGTGTCTTTCAGTATGGCCTGGCCAGCTTTTTGTTCGCCAAGGGCATCCGCCGGGTGGAACCGGTGGCCGCCTCGCTGATCCTGACCATTGAGCCCATCTTTAACCCGGTCTGGGTCTTCGTGTTCGTGGGCGAGTTGCCCGGCCCCTTGGCGCTGATCGGCTTTGTGTGCGTAGTGGGCGCGGTGACCTTGTATACCCTGCTGCCCCTGCTGCGCAGCCGCCGCACCGCCGACATGCACGAAAGAGCTCCACGTGGCACGTGATCCGCTGGACTTAATAAATCTTCACCTATCCGGGATCCAGCATGCCGTCCCGGGTTTATGCCGCACCCTCCCCTGCTCCTTATCCGATAATCACACATAAAGAGGCCGCCCAGCTCGCCGTGAAGCGAGCGAGGCGGCCTTTCTCTTTTCGTGCCCAGGCTATCCAGGGCATGTTTCAAAAGGGGAGGAAGCGCGAGTTCCAAGGATTTTTCGCCGGATCAAGGAGTCGGAGCGCGGCGCCGACAACGCAGATACGCGTGAACGCCGGCCGTACATCACGGCGTAGCCTGCATGTAGGTGCTGTAGAACGTCTTCCCGTTCACAACGCAGTAGGCCCGCAGACGGTACTTGATCTTGCTGTTGCCCAGCACACCGTAGTGCATGTAAGTGATGGTGGTATCCGAGGGATCCGCCACCACGGTCTTGAGCTTGGTATACGTGGTGCTGCTGCCCTTGACGTACCAGATCTCGTATCCCGTGATGCCCGGCGTATGCGTCCAGGACAATTCGGTGCCTTCCACCTGTTGGTCAAAGGTCATCGCCGGTGCTTCCGGCATGGGAGCAAAGGACTTCACGATGCTGACGGAACCGTTCGTGGTGCCGTTGGTGGCACGCACGCGGTAATAGTACTTGGTGCCGGTGACCAGGGCGATCAGCGCCGGCGAGCCATCATCGTCACAGGTGGTGCCCACGACGTTTGCCGGATTCACCACGAGCCAGGGACCGCTGCTGGAGACAGCACGTTCCACGATGTACCCCGTGCTGAACTGCACCGGCTTCCACTGCAGGCGCACCGTGGTGTGATCCACGTTCACGATGGGGACTGTGGCCCACGTAACCGTCGGGAACGAGGCCTTGGCGGTGATCACGTTGGAATAGGCGCCCTTGGTGCCCGTCGGGGCGCTGGACAGGTTGGCCGCATCATAGGGGATCACACGGATGTAATACGTAGTGCCCGACATCAGGCCAGTGAGGGTATACAGGTAGGGATTGGGCGACACGGCGTTGACGCTGACGGTATCCCTGTGCACGAAGCCCCTGCTGCTGCTGACCTGGGAGACCTCGATGTCATACTTGGTGGCACCGGCCTGCAGCGGCCAAGATAGCGCGATGTCCGTGGGCGAGGTGGCCAGGGAGGCCAGCTTGGTGGCACCCCAGGCGGGTTTGATGGACTTGGTAGCGCTGAACGCGCCGTAGCGGGTGGGCGCACCCGTGATGTAGGCACGCACCTTGTAATAGATCGTGGTGCCCGGGGTGATCGTGTGGATGTACGGCGTGGCGGAAGTCGGCGCTGCGCCGGCCACGGTGATCACGTTGGTCATGGTCTTTGTGGTCAGACCCCAATAGATCTCGTACCCGTCGGTATCGTTGATGTTGGTCCAGTACAGGCCGACGGTCTTGTAGGAAAGCTGCTTAACGCTCAGGCTGACCGTGCCCCAGGAAGGGGTAGCGGACACCGTACCGCTCCAGGTACTGTAGATGGGGCCACTGGTGCCCGTGCCCACGGTACGCATGCGATAGTAGCGCTTGGCGGTCGTAGGATCGGTGTACGTAATCGAGGCCGCAGGTTCCGTGGCCAGTGGCACAAAGGTACCGCTCTTGCCGCTGGGCGACCATTCGATCTCGTAACCGTCACAGCCCGCAATAGCCTTCCATTTGAGCACCAGGCTCTCCGGGCCGCCTACGGACACGGACACCGCCGGGACCGCCAGACTCGGCGTGCTGGTGGCGATGTAACCGGATGCCGCAGCGTAAGGAACGCCGCTAACCTCAGGCTCCACACGGAAGAAGTACTTGGTGGAAGGAGACAGGTGCACGCCACCGTTCGTCAGTGTGGAGAAGACATAGGAAGCACTGCCGTTATCCACGATGGATCCCAAGAGGGCCTCCGGGTTGCTTTCCTTGCCCTTCGTCCAGTAGACGTTGTAGCTGTCGGCACCGGGCACCGCCGTAAAGGTCAAGATTGCTTCGTTAAAGCGCAAGGTCGATACCTTGACGCTGGGTTTTGCCCACACGGGCTTGACCGAGATGACCGAAGACTTTTTGGTGGACTCAATGATGTTGGTGGGGCCCACATAGCCATAAGCCACCGCCATATAGTACACAGTCCTGCCGGTCAAAGTATTGCTGACGTCGATGTATCCGCCTTCTCCGCCGGAAAGATCGACGATGGGGATGGCCACCGGCCCAGCGAGCGGATTCAGGTTAAAGGTGTTGCTAAAGCTGCGATAGATCCGCACGCCCGCCACATCCTTGGGCATGTTCCAGGCCAGGATGACGCTCTGGTAGTCATACACACCGGCGGTCAACGTGATGGTGGACCAGGCGGTGATGCCGCTCTGGAAGCTCGACGCCTTGCCATAGTCGGTGGCGATGGCGCCGGCCGGGCCGTCACGGGGCGTAATGCGGTAGTAATACTTGGTGCCCGGGACAACGGTGGTATCGTCAAAGGTGATGGGATCTGTGGTGAACGGCCCATCGTACTCGTCGATGATCACCATGGACCCTTCCTGGGCCTGGCTGCCGCGCTCAATGGTATAACCGACGGCGCCGGGTACGGGCTTCCAGGACAGGCGCATGCGCATGTAGCTCGCCTGGGTCACGGTCAAGGTGGGTTTCACCCACTGCGCCTTGACAGACACCACGGCGGAGAACTTGCTGCGATAGATCATGTCGCTGGTGGGGACTAACGGGTTGTCCAGTACCACCGCGCGCACCTTGTAGCTATAGGTCTGCTCTTCTTCCAGACCCGTATGGGTGAAGGTATAGGGCGTCAGCACCGTCTGTCCCGGCATCGCGGTGACAGTGGCCACACGCTCATAGTCCGGGATCAGCGGATTGCTGGAGGGGAACACCCACACTTCGTAAGCGTTGGCGTTTAGGATGCCCTTCCAGGCCACTTGGGTGCTGTTTTGTGTCTGCAGCGTCACGGTGACCTTGGGGGTGCCCAGGCTTTCGAACACCGCGGTAACGGTGCAAGGGGCGTAAACAGTGAACAGCCATTCCGGCGTATGGGGCGCAGGGGGCAGCACCACGCTGGGATCGCTGCACTTCCACTCCACAAAGCGGTAGCCTTCGTTCGCTGTAGCCACCAAGAGCTTGTCGGAACCATAGTCGTAGTTACCGCCACCGGTAACCTTGCCATAGGCACTGTTGTTGGCCACCACGGTCAGGGTTTGGGTGCCCAGCGCACGGGCGGTGTTGACCAAACCGGCCCCGTATAAGGCCGGATTGCCGTTACCGATCTTCTTGGCTGAGGACTTGAGCAGGCTCTTAATCTTGCCGGCACTGATGCCCT
The DNA here is from genome assembly GCA_031555125.1 of Eubacteriales bacterium. Lineage (GTDB taxonomy): Bacteria > Bacillota > Clostridia > Christensenellales > Aristaeellaceae > WQXF01. Next base: position 6,858 of record JAVBUS010000110.1, read on the forward strand.
TGGCAGCCTTCACCAGCGCCGCAGCGCCAGAGACGTTGGCCGCGGCCATGGAGGTACCGCTCATCCTGCCATAAGAAGTGATAGTGGTGGAATAAATGCTGTCACCGGGAGCGCAGATATCCGCGCCGGTGTTGGTGCCGCTGGCCAAGGCATTGCCCGAGCGGGTGGAGGACACCGCGATGACGTTGTTATGGGTGGCGTTGTACGCTGCGGGATACATCAGGCTGGGGCTGCCGGTATCACCGGCGGCACAAACCACCAGGATGCCGCTGTCCCGCAAGCTGTTCATGCAAGCGTCCCAGGCCAGGGAGGTTGCCATGTTCTTAGCGCCCATGCTCAGGTTGATGATCTGGGCACCGTTGCTTGCGGCCTTGTTGCAGGCCTCGATGACGTCGGCGTCAGAAAAGATCTGCGCATCGCTGCCCGCGTCGGCCTTGTTGGCCTTCAGGATCAGCAGGACGGTCTCCGGCGCAACGCCGGTGACGCCGATCGCATTATTCTGGGTGGCGCCGATAATGCCCGCCACGTGGGTGCCGTGGCCTTGATGGTCCTGGTACGCACCGGCGGTATACACGCCGCCGCGCACCATGCCCGAGGCGGAGTGCACCCGCGTGGCATAGTCAAAATCCGGATGTCCTGCCGCCAGACCGGTATCGATGATGGCCACCACGACGCCTGTGCCAAGCGTGATTTCCCAGGCAAAGGGGTTGTCCATGGAGACGTGAAAATACTGGCTGCTATAGTAAGGATCATTGGGGATCACGGCGCCCAGGGGCTTCATCAGCATGTTTGGCTCGAAGGCCGGCACGGCGATCTCCGGATCGCTGGCAAGCGTCACGGCGGTCAGCATGTCGATGTCACCGCTCATGCGCAGCACCGCAAAGCCAAAGCTGCTAAAAGAAACCACTTCGCCACCGAACAGCGTGGCCAACCATTGGGCCTGCTCCTCGCTGTCCAGCAGCACCAATACTTCGTCCGCCAGGTAATCCTTGTCCTCGCGCATGGCATTGTAGGTGTCCAACTGTCCGGCGATGATGGCCTTGTTGTCCATATCCACCGGCATGTCCATGGGCGATGCGGCGATGGCCGCTATCAGGCTGGCCTTCAGCGCCTCGTAATCGGTGAGCACCGGCTCCAGGGTGGGTTCCGGCGTGGGGGTCTCCTCCACTTCGGCCACCGCCGGGGCAATGTGCAGCACCAATTCCACGGGTTCCTTGGCGGGGGCTTCCTCCCCCTCGGCTACCACGTCCGGGATCAGACGCAGGGCCAGCGCATAGGTCTTGCCCTCCTCCAACGCCGCATCAAAGGCGAAGGCCGGGGTTTCGTCGGTACCCGCCGCATAGGCGATATGGGGCTGGGTCGGATCGTCGTACAGATAAGCCTCGGTCTCCTCTTCCACCGGCGCATCGTCCTTGCCCACGACCTCGAAGTGCACCGCACCCGTGGCCGGAGCCGTGTACAGGAAATACGCCCACTGGTCATCCAGCGTCACCGCCAGATCGCCGTCTGTCACGGCCTGGGCCAGCGCTTCATAGTCCGCGCTGAGCACATCGCCAAAGGGCTTGAGGGGATCCACGGTGGGTTCCGGGGTCGGCTCCAGCGTGGCTTCCGGCGTAGGTTCCACAGTGGCCTCCGGCATGGCCTCGGCTTCCTCCGTGGGCTCCGCCGTCGGTTCCGCCGTGGGCTCCTCCGTGGGCTCCGCCGCGGGTTCCTCCGTCGGCTCCGCAGTGGGCGCCTCGGAGGGGGCCTCCGTGGCAGTCTCCACCACCGGGGTGGCTTCCGGCGTCTCGCCCTCTGCCGCTAACCCTGTCGGCACGACAAGGCTAAAACAGAACACGCACACAAGCAGGATCGCTAACCATCTCTTCATCATCTGCGCACCTCTTTTTCTTTTTTATTTCAAAAGTGTTTCTTTTTACAGACAAACACATTCTACCATATATTGAAACGAACGTAAACCCAGTTTTCTTCCTATAAAAGAAAAAAATACAGCCATTACGCAACTTGGCAAAAAACCGCACCCTTCCCCTGCCCCGTCGTGTCGGGACAGGGAGCATAGATCACGAGGCGTTCGCAGCGGCGGCTTAAACTGCTCCCCATTTGACCGGACGCATACCCCACAGATCTTTTGCCGTCTGTCTTTGTCGCGTCTCAGTCAGCGTAACTGCCGGGTACGGCAACACATTCCGTACGGTATGAACGTCCGCTATAAAGGCGAGAAAAACAAACCATCGGTCTGTTCCATCGCCTTCGCCCACAAAAAAGACCGTCACCCTACAGTGACGGTCCCTTCCAGGAAAATGGCTCACTCCACACGGAAAGTCTTGATCTGATATGGTTTGATCTGGAAGCTGACCTTCCCATCCCGCACCGGCACATCGGTCTCCCGCTGCTCCAACAGATCACACTCCGTAACCTTGCCCACCGCTGCCCCCAGCGTAATGGTGGCGTTGGTCCGCTTGTTCTGATTCTCGTACACACGCAGGATCACACCCTGCCCATCTTCTGCCTGCTTAACGGTTTCCAGGATCACGTTGTCCCGATCCACCTTGGCATAGGAGAAGCTGTCCGCCGCCGCACCTACCACCGCATAGACGGGCTGATTCAGCTTATAAGCCTCCCGGGCGGTATCCCCCTCGCGCCAAGTACCCTGATGCGGGTACAGGGAATAGGTAAAGGTGTGCTCCTCCACGTCGGTGGCGGGGTTGGGCACGATACCGGCCTTGAGCAGGGTCAGGGCCATCACCCCGTCCAGCATGGAATGGCCGTACTTGCAGTCGTTGAGCAAGCTCACGCCGTAGCCGCCCTCGGACACATCCATCCACTTCTGCGCACAGCTCTCAAAGCGGGCCTTCTCCCAGCTGGTGTTCTGGTGGGTCTTGCGGGTAACGTTGCCGAACTGGATGTCGAAGGTGGCCTCGTCGGTGTGCAAGTCCAGGGGGAAGTGGGTCTTGAGCAGGTGCTGGCACTCCTGCCAGTCCACCCAGGTCTCAAAGTCAATGCGCCGCGTATCGGCATAGAAGCGGATATCCTGGCGCAGGCGGGAACGGGAGAAGGTGCGCTCAATGCGCAGCGTCGCCCGCACCGGACCCCGTTCCACCCATGTCATACTCGTCAGACCGTCCACATCGAACGCCTTTTGCGAATAGTAGATGTCGATGTCCCAGTTATCGTAGTCCACAGGCTTATCCTCGTACAGGCGCAGACGGTTAAACGCCTGCCCCGCAGGCACCAGCTCGCGGCCCTCCGCCTTGTCCACCAGGGAGCACAGCTCGCCCGCGGCATTAAAGGCCACGGTATAGAAGGGGGTATCGATGCCCCCCTCGGTGACGGTGAGCGGGTTGGCAGCCTGGGCCGCCTGGGCCACGGTGGCGCCGGTATATCCTTTGGCGGGCAGACCCCGCACATAGGTGATGGCCCCCTGCTCGGTCTGCTGTACCGGATAGGTCACCCCATCCACGGACACCGCAGTGGCTTGCACATCCCCCAAGCATACCACGTCGTCCCGGTCAAAGCCCAGGGTGTTCACCAGCGCCACGGCCTGGCCTTGCCCCGCGATGGCCCGCAGGCGCTCGGCGATAAGGTCCCCGGCGCGCAGGGCCAGCGCTTCGTACTCCGCCTTGGTGACGGCGTACACTTCGGCGATGGAGGAGCCGGGCAGGATATCGTGGAACTGGTTGAGCAGTACGGTCTTCCACATCTCGTCCAAGGCCTGGGCCGGATAGGCCACACCCCGGGCGACAGCCAACACGCTCAGCAGCTCCGCATCCATGAGCATCAACTCGCTCTTGCGGTTGGCCCGCTTGTTCCGGGCCATGGAGGTATAGGTGCCACGGTGATACTCGAAATAGAACTCTCCCACCCAGTTGGGCAGCGTAGGCTGATCCTTCACCCGGGCTTCCAGCTCCTGAAAGTACTGGAGGGTCGGTGCCTGGCGCACCGTTGGGATCCCCCGCACGTTCCGCGCCATGCGGCGGCCGGTCTCCAGCATTTCCCTGGTGGGGCCACCGCCGCCGTCGCCATGGCCAAAGGAAATCAGGATGTCGTTGTTGATATCCTTTTGCTGATAGCGCTGCCAGGCACCCATCAGCGCATCGGGGTGCAGCCTGCCGTTGTAGGTGGTAAAGAACCGCTCCGGCGACTGCCCCACGTCCAGGGTGGAGATGAAGTGGGTGAACACGTCGGTGCCATCGATGCCGTACCAGCGCAGTGTGTCGCAAGGCACCTTGTTAAACTGGTTCCAGCTCAGCTTGGTGGTCATAAAGTAGTCGATACCGCAACGCTTGCAGATCTGGGGCAGGGCGCCGGAATAGCCGAACACATCGGGCAACCACAGGACCCGGTTGTCTACGCCAAACTCATCCCGGAAGAACCGCTTGCCGTGCATGAACTGGCGCACCAGGCTCTCGCCGCTGGTCAGGTTGCAGTCGGCCTCCAGCCACATGCCGCCCTCCGCCTCCCAGCGTCCTTCGGCAACGCGCTGCTTGATCTTTGCATACAGCTCCGGGTGTCGCTCCTTGATGAACACATAGAGCTGGGGCTGGCTGGACATGAAGGTGTACTCCGGGTACTCCTCCATGAACTTGAGCACTGTGGAGAAGC
>JAVBUS010000186.1:0-4800 GCA_031555125.1 Eubacteriales bacterium
GGACTGGTCAACGTCCACGCCCACAACCCACTTATCGGTGGAGGCTTCGGCCGCCGCCATGACGCTGTTGCCCACGGCGCCGCCGCAAGCGAAGATCACGTCCACGCCATCGTTATACCACGCGGCCGCCAGGGCCTGCGCCTCCGGGGTGGCCGCAAAGCCGCCGGTGTAGTGGTAGTTGATGGTCACTTCGGGGATGCCCAGTTCCTTGGCCGCGAAGTCCGCACCCTGGACGAATCCGTAACCGAAGCGGATCACCGCCGGAACCGCCATGCCACCCATGAAGCCCAGCTTGGTGTAGCCTTCCTTCACAGCCGCGTAGCCGGCCAGGAAGCCGGATTGCTCTTCCGCATACACGATGCCCAGCACATTGGCCTCGGTGCGGTACACCGGTGTGCCTTTGGACCAGTCGCCGTCGTTGGGGTTGCCGTCCACCAGCACGAAGTTGACGTCCGGATACATGTCCTGGGCCTGGAACACCGGCACCTCAAACAAGTAGCCAGGGGTCACGATGACCTTCGCGCCACCGTCGACGGCCAGTTGGATGCTATCCAGGTACGCATCGTTGCCCTGCTCCTTGGGCTGGTAGTACTTGTGGGTGACCTGGTGCTCCTCGGCATACTGCACGAGGCCTTCCCAGGAACCCTGGTTGAAGGACTTGTCGTCGATGGTGCCCACATCGGTCACCAGCACCAGCTCAAAGGTCTCCGCCAGCACGGCGGAGGTCATGCCCAGCACCAACAGCGCTGCCAACATGAGCGAAACAAGCTTTTTCATGGCGATTTTCCTCCTTTTTCTTTGCCCACACGGATGGACAAGTTACACACATTAGTATAGCAGATTCACCGTAAAGAAAAAAGAGCTCTGACAAAAATTACGGAATCCAGATGCTGGTGGGACACAGAACATCTCCCCATGCGTTATTATAGGTACACTGAAGAGAAAAGGAGCGGATCCCCATGCTTTTTCGCCTGCAACGGCTGCTTTGCTGGGCACTGATCCTCTGCTGCGCAGGCGCACACGGCGCAGCCCTGGCCGGCAACGTTACAACCACCCCCATCGACTGGTATGACCAGAAAAAAACACATCAATCCAGCGGCACCGGCGGCACGGTGCCCCTGCCCCTCTCCCTGTTGGAGGAGCGACAAGATCAGCCCACGCCCAGCGGCAAAGCACTGCTTTTTGCGGAAACCGGCGTTCCCGTGCGGCTGTCGGATCTGTTTTATGATGGGTTCAACTATATTGCGTATATCAACAACTATGTGGCTACTAATTATGCCATCGCCGAAGATGGCTTACAGTATCTCGAGCAAATCGAGGGTGATACCGTCTACAGTTGGACGGATCACCCGCTGGGCTGGCCTCTTAAGCGTCCCTTTACGGGTTTTCCAAGCGACTTCCCCTACTTTTCCGTCCGCGTGGAAGACGGCGGTGTCCTGTTGGTATTGTTGGTGTACGCTATCAAGACACCCTTCTTTTCAACAGGGGACGACCTATCGGGCACAGGGATAATTGCCATCCCCTTGCTCCACGGCGATAGTCCTTACGGTCAGTGTTCAGCGATGATAACAAGATACGAAGCCTATACGCCACAAGGCGGCGAGTATCTGGCCCTTATGCAGCATCTCACCTTAGACGCAGGCGCATATCCTAAGACGGATATCGCAGTTCGCGAGGCAGTGCGGGATATGATCACCAGCCTACCGGAGGACATGACATGCAACGATTATGATCCCGGAACGCATCACTCCGTCTGGCGGCATTTTCTGTTTATCTCAGTCTGCTCCTTTGACGGATTATCCAGCAGCTGGGATGTGACAGGGGCATCGGTCATTCCTCGCCGCAGTGCCATCTTTGACATCCACACCGGCCAAGTGGTCTCTACCGACGGCTGGATGGAGCACTTCGCCGGAACGGCGGGCACGGTAACCTACCGCAGTAAGGGTTCTGACTATCAAATCTCCCCGGGATTCTGGGCGGACAACGTGCTAGATGAGGACGGGTACCCGGAGGATTTAGAAAAGGTCGCCACACCCTACCAACTGCCCAAAGGTTCCCAACTAAATCAGGTTTGGCTGGATAAGAATCCTCACGTACATATTAAAAACGCGGGGCATTACACCGTAAGGGATCTACCCCCGCATTTCGTCCTTGACCTTCGCGAGCCCGACGGTAAGATGGTGCGCATCGTCGTGCCCGCGGCACGGCTGGACGAAGTGCTGCCGGAATAAAACCACAAACGAAAGGAAAACCATACACATGATGCAGAAACAGCGGTTGCGGCTCCTCGCCCTGGTGATGATGGTTGCGCTGCTCCCCTGCCTGCCCGCCGGGGCAACGGACGTGTCCTATACCCCCGACCCTTCCTTGTGGCCAAAGATCGACGGTTCCACCGCCACCATCCCTCTCACCGAGGCCATCGTGCGATACACCACCGGCTGCACCATGGAACAAGCCGTCGATGTGGTCAAGCACAACACCACCCCCACCGCTTACAATCGCCTGATCAAAGGCGATGTGGATCTGATTTTCGTCACCTCGCCTTCCTCGGAAGAGTTGGCACAGGCCAAGGACGCGGGCATCGAGTTGGTGATCATCCCTGTGGTCAAGGATGCTCTGGTCTTCCTAAACAACATCGAGAATCCCATAGAGGGCCTGACCCAGAAACAGCTGCGGGCCATCTATCAAGGAGAGACCGAATCATGGGCCGATGTAGGCGGCGAGAAGGAGCCCATCATGGCCTTTCAGCGCCCGGTAGGTTCCGGCAGCCAAACCCTCTTTCTGCAGCTGCTCATGGGCGAGCAAGAGCCCATGGAAGCGCCCACGGAGTGGATCTATGGTTTTATGAACAGCCTGGTAGATGCCGTAGTCAACTATGACAACGCCAAGCAATCGCTGGGCTACTCGGTATACTACTACATCCACGCCATGTACGGCAACGAACGCATGCGCATGTTGGCTGTAGACGGCGTGGCCCCCACCCATGACACCATCGCCGCCGGGGAGTACCCGTTTACATCCTATTACTACGCGGTACTGCGCAGCGATACCCCCAAGGATGCCCCGGTGTATGCGCTGGTGAATTGGCTGCTCACAGAGGAAGGCCAGCGCTTGACCGAAGCCGCAGGCTATGTGCCCATGGCGCCGCTGGCGAAAGATACAGCCTATCACAAGATCACCGCCCAGCAAGCACACACCATGATGGTGGAGGGGCAACCGTACATCCTGCTGGACGTTCGCACCAAAGCGGAGTTCGACACACAGCACATCGACGGCGCCCTGCTTATCCCCGATGACGAAATCGTCGCACGCGCGGCGGAATCCCTGCCCGACAAAGACGCCCTGATCCTGATCTATTGCCGTAGCGGGCGCAGGAGTGCCTTGGCCGGGAAGGCGCTGGCGGACATGGGATATACCCGCGTGTATGACTTCGGCGGCATCATCGATTGGCCCTATGAGACCGTGGGCGATGCACCGTAACGTTATCGAACAGGATGAAAAAGACAATATGATAAGGTAGCTTTTTCGGGCATAGATAAAGCGTAAGGCAGGAAACGTATAACCTCCCGCCGAACAAATGCAGGGCAGAAAAGAGGGAGCCTGATGCGCTTTACGAAAATGCACGGCATCGGCAACGACTACGTGTACGTGGACTGCACCCGGGGCGATTTAAGCGATGTGGAGGACCCGGCGGCGCTGTCCGTCCGGATCAGCCGTCCCCATGTGGGCATCGGCAGCGACGGACTGGTATTGATCCTGCCCTCATCCCGGGCGGATTTCGCCATGCGCATTTTCAACGCCGACGGTTCGGAGGCGGAAATGTGCGGCAACGCCGTGCGCTGCGTGGGCAAGTATGTGTATGATCGGGGCCTGACCACCGCCACCCAGCTCACGCTGGACACCAAGGGTGGTATCCGCAGGCTGTGGCTCACCGTAGCCCAGGGCGCCGTACAGTCGGTACGGGTGGACATGGGGGCGCCGGACTTCCGGCCTGCGGCCGTGGGATCGACCCTCCCCGGGGGCGAAGCGCTGAACATCCCCATCGATGTTGCGGACACGACTTGGGCCGCCACGCTGGTTTCCCTGGGCAATCCCCACTGCGTGGTGTTTATGGATCGGGATCCCGCCGGCCTGGATCTGCCCGCCATCGGTCCGCTGTTCGAAAAGCACCCCCTATTCCCCCATCGCATCAACACCGAGTTTGCCCAGGTGCTGGCCCCGGATGCCATCCGCATGCGGGTGTGGGAACGCGGCAGCGGCGAAACCCTGGCCTGTGGCACCGGCGCCTGCGCGGTACTGGCGGCGGCGGCGCGAACCGGCCGCAGCCACCGCGAGGCCACCGTGCATTTATTGGGCGGCGACCTGCGCATCGCCTGGGAACCCGATAGCAATATCCTTTACAAGACCGGCCCCGCCGCCTTCGTGTTCGACGGCGACTGGTGGCCGCAAACTTAAATGTACAGGAGGACACAATAACATGGCGACGGCAAATCCATTCTATCTGCAGTTGCAAGGCAGTTACCTGTTCGCGGAAATTGCACGACGGGTCAAGGAGTTCAGCGCGGCCAATCCAAAGGCCGAGCTGATCCGCTTGGGCATCGGCGACGTGACGCAGCCCCTGTGCCCGGCGGTGATCCAGGCCATGCATGCCGCCGTGGACGAGATGGCCACCATGGGCAGCTTCCGCGGATATGGCCCGGACTATGGCTATGACTTTTTAGTCAACGCCATCCGGGAACACGATTATGCCGCCCTGGGGGTGGAGCTGACCTATGATGAAGTGTTCATCAGCGACGGCAG
>JAVBUS010000217.1:0-4671 GCA_031555125.1 Eubacteriales bacterium
ATGTGCCGGAAGCCGCTTATGCTACCCTTATGCGGGGCGAGCAAGGCCCTCTGAGCGTGGAGTATGTGATCTGTGCGCCCTTGGGCGAGGCCGATGCCTATACCGAGATCGCCGTCTCCTACATCATCGGTGAGGGGTACATTACCGATATGCGTGTGCATGGCTTCGAGACATCCATCCTCCAGGACGACCTGGCGGAGAGCTTATCCATCGTCCGCGAGATCGCCCAGAGCGATACGTATAGTCCCCAGACCGCCCTGCAACCGCAGATGCATGCCACGATGTTTGATCGCGACGACCTGCTGTTCTCCGGCCTGGACTTTTTGACCCAGACCGCCGAGGAGGTTCGTGCCGTTTTGGGTGCGCCCATCGACGAGGATCGGGTGACCGGTGAGGAGGGTGCGCCGGACACAGTCCAGTGGACATATCCCAGCCTGGAGTTGGAGTTCGGTTTGGATCCCCAGGGCAACCCGGGCGTGATGCGCTCCATTATCATTACGGATCCCAACTTTGCAGGCCCCCGCGGCATCTGTGTGGGTGAGCTGCTCACCGATGTGCTGTCCCGTTTCCGCATGGAGGAGCAGACCTATCAGGAGCCCCAAACCATCTTGTACGCGCCGGGTACCAGCATCGACACGCCGCCCTTTGGGCTGTTGGAGGTTTATAGCGAGCAGGAAGCCACGGTGCGCTATGCGATGGCGGCCCAGGAGGATCATCCCGATGAGGCCATCATGCTGCACATCACTGTGGAGAACATGCGGGTTAGCGAAATCATGCTCTACCGTTGGCATGTGGGTCAATAGCGTTATGCCATTCGGCGGCGGGGAACACCCGCCGCTTTTATATGCAACGAAGGGGGAGGACGATGTGGATCAGCAACGGTTGGTACTGCGCAGCGCGCGCTTTGTGGCCACGCAGTACATCCAGGGGGTACTTCGCCCCGGGGATGCCGCCGTGGATGCCACCATGGGCAACGGCCACGACACCCTGATGCTGGCACAGTGTGTAGCGGAGCAGGGCCATGTGGATGCCTTTGATGTGCAGGAGTCGGCGGTGGCGGAGACCCGTGGGCGATTAAAGGATGCAGGCGTGCTGTCCCGGGTTTCGCTGCATCTTTGCGGTCATGAGAGCATGTCAACGCATATCCACAGGCCCGCCCAGGCTGTCATGTTCAACCTGGGTTGGCTCCCGGGGGGCGATAAACAGTACACCACGCGGTTGGACACCACCGTGACAGCCGTTCGGGCCGCCTTGACGCTGCTTGCTCCCGGCGGCATCCTTACCCTGTGCGCTTATCCGGGGCATCCGGAGGGGCGTGCGGAGCTACAGGCGCTGGTCGACCTGTTCGCTGGGCTGGCGGTTCAGGAATACAATGTGCTGCACCACCGTTTTTTGAATCATCCCAATGATCCGCCGGAACTCTTTGTCGTTCAACGAGATGTCAAAAATTTGTCACATCTGTCATTGGTGGAGAGGAAATAGGGGAAACATGTGGAATATAAGAAATTGGACTAGATTGGTCTTTGTGCAGATATGCTGGACAAGGACCAAGCAATATGGACGATGACGGAGGCGATCACGGCATGGGCAACACTCAAACGCTTGAGCAGGTACAGGCAAGAAAGCAAGCGATTCTTGCCGGGAATCCGGCGCGCCTGGAGAAACAGGCGAAGGATGGCAAGCTGACCGCGCGTGCGCGCATCGCAAAGCTGCTGGACGCCGGTAGCTTTGTGGAGCTGGATGCGCTGGTGGCAAAGGACGGCAAGGCAGAAGGCGTCGTGACCGGATACGGCACGGTAGAGGAGCGTCCCGTGTACGTTTTTGCGCAGGATTTTACTGTGCAGGGCGGCTCCATGAGTGCCCTGGTTGCAAAAAAGATCAACAAAGTGCTGGATCTGGCTCGCAAGACCGGGGCGCCGGTGGTGGCCCTGTGTGACAGCGCCGGGGCACGCTTGGACGAAGGGGCGGCGGCGCTGGAGGCCTATGCCGAGGTGTTCGCCCGTATCGCGAAGCTGTCCGGCATTGTCCCCATGGTGGCTATGGTGCTTGGCCCCTGCGTAGGCGGCGCCGCCATGATGAGCCAACTCATGGACTTTACCCTGATGACCAAGGGCGTGGGCCAGCTCATGGCGGCGGGACCCCAAGTCGTGGCCGCCACCCACGAAAAGAACTGGACCCCCGAGCAGATCGGCGGTGCCCAGGTGGTTGCTGCCCAGGGTGGCGCTCACATCGTGGCCGACAGCGAGGATGCGTGCTTTGCCCAAGCGAAGCGGCTATTGTCCTTCCTGCCCTCCAACAACCTGGAGGATGCGCCGGTGGAACCCTGCGCCGACTTAAACCGCGAGATCACCGCCACCCAGGACGCCAAGGCACTGATCCAAGCCCTGGCGGACGATGGCTCCTTTTTCGAGCTGACTGCCGGCTACAGCAAGGCCCTTACCGGCATGATTCGCATGGGCGGGTACACCGTTGCTGTGGCGGCCACCACCGGTGGCGTTTTGTGCGCGAGCGCGGCACGCAAACTGGCACGTTTTATCCGCTTTGCGGATTGCTACAACCTGCCGCTGTTAACCATAGTGGACACTGAGGGCTTCAAGGTTGTGGAGCCCGGCGAGCAGGTGGCCATGCTGCGGGCAGCCAGCCAACTGCTTTACGCCTATACGGAGGCCACCACCGCCAAAGTGGCGCTGGTCACCGGCAAGGCGATCGGCGCTGCGTACATGGCCCTGGGCGGCAAAGCCAACGCCGATGTGGCCTATGCTTGGCCCGGTGCCGTCATCGCCCCCTTGAGTCCCGAGGGCGCGGTGCAGATCCTGTATAAAGAAGAGATTGCCGCCTCGAAGGGCGATGCTGTGACGGCCCGCCAGCAACTGGCCGAAAAGTATGCCGCTGAGGTAGCGGACGGTGTCCACGCCGCCGGGGCAGGTCTGTTGGACGATGTGATCGATCCCAAGGATACGCGCAAGATGCTGATCGCTTCCATGGAGATGCTCGCGTCCAAGCGTGACGCGAACCCGCCCAAGAAGCACGGCAATCTGCCGCTGTAGGCAGGAGGCAGAGAAGCGATGAATGTTTACCTATATGGGGTGCTGGTGACGATTATCGGCTTGGCCGTTGTGTTCGTTGGGTTGTGTATCCTGATCGCGTGTATTGGCCTGATCCGGCAGGCGCTCAAGATCAGCGACAAGCCCGATGCGACGCCCGCGCCAAAAGCTGCAGCGGCCCTTGTCGCGGAGCCTGTCGCTGTGGAAGCGCCGGCACCGGTGCAAGACAATGCGTTGATTGCCGTGCTGACCGCTGCGGTGGCCGCCGCGCTCCAGGGGGAGCAAAGCCCGTCGAACTCCGGTTTCGTCGTGCGCTCTGTGCGCCGGGTGCACAACGCACCTCAATGGCAGCGTGCGGGCCGCGAGGAACAGATCTACAACCGCTTTTAATCCCGGGAACCCCGCGGATATCATTGTTACAATTTGAAGGAGGATCTTTGTTATGCGCAAGTTTATGATCACCGTCCAGGGTGTTACCTACGAAGTGGATGTAGAAGAAGTCGCCGGCGGCGCTGCGCCCGTTGCTGCCTCGGTGCAACCCGCGCCTGTGGTTGCGGCCCCCGTCGCCGCGCCTATGGCTGCGCCCAAGCCCGCCGCGCCTGCGGCCGCACCGGCTGTCGGCGGACAGCAGGTGAAGGCGCCCATGCCCGGCACCATCCTCAATGTGAATGTGCAGGTGGGTCAGGCAGTCAAAAAAGGCGACATCCTTTGCATCCTGGAAGCCATGAAGATGGAAAACGAGATCTTGTCGCCTGCGGACGGCAAGGTAGCGCAGATCATGGTCAGCAAGGGTTCCACTGTCAATCCCCAAGACGTGTTGGCGGTCATCGCCTAACTCATCTCGAGAAGAAGAATAGGGAAGGGGTGAGGCGCTTTGAGAAACCATCGATTCAATCGGATCGCGTTCTTTGGATTGCTCGTCTTGTGCTGCATGCTGTTAGCGCTGCCCGTGCTGGCGGTATCGGGACAGGACGTTGCCGCAGCGCAGCCTACCGAAACCGCCACGGTGGAAGAAGGCACGACGGATACCAAGGCGGAGCTGCAAGAGGCCATGGACTCCTTTAGCGTGGGCGGAACGATCCAAGGCTTATTGAACGATTCTGGTCTGTTGGCTTTGACCAAGGATATTAAGCCGCTGATCATGATCTGTATTTCCTGCTTGTTGCTGTATCTGGCCATTGTCAAAAAGTTTGAGCCGCTCTTGTTGCTGCCCATCGCCTTTGGCATGCTGCTCACCAATCTGCCCCTGGGCGGATTGATGAGCGAGCCGCAGATGCTGCAGCTGCAAACAGCCTATTATCACGGCAAAGCGGGTGTTCCGATCTATGACGCTACGGGGGCCATCACGGCTTACCAGTACGTCAAGGAGTCCGGCGGACTGTTTTACTATTTGTATCAGGGTGTCAAGTTGGGCATCTATCCGCCGCTGATTTTCTTGGGCGTGGGTGCTATGACGGACTTTGGTCCTTTGATCGCCAATCCCAAGTCACTGCTCTTGGGTGCGGCTGCGCAGTTGGGTATCTTCCTGACCTTCGTGGGTGCGCTGCTGCTGGGCTTCAATCCCAGAGAAGCGGCCTCCATCGGCATTATTGGCGGCGCGGATGGCCCCACGGCGATCTTTGTCACC
>JAVBUS010000212.1:0-3582 GCA_031555125.1 Eubacteriales bacterium
TGCGGCCTGGGTTGGCGGTCCTATACACTGGCGCTCCGTGCATTGGCCACGGCAGACGAAAGTATACGGTAATCTGTTTCAGGGGAATTCAGCGCATCAATACATAGGGAGGCACACATGATCCAATTCGGCACTGGGGGCTGGCGCGCACTGATCGGCGAGGAGTTTATCAAGGACAATGTTTGTCTGCTATCCCAGGCGGTGGCGCAGATGATTCTGGAAGACGCCCCGGGCAACCCCTGCATCGTGATCGGCTATGACCGGCGCTTTTTGTCGGACAAGGCGGCGCGCTGGGCGGCGGAGGTTATGGCGGGCAATGGGGTGCAGGTGCACTTGATCGACCACATCGCGCCAACACCCTTGGTGATGTACACCGTCGAACAGTTGGGCACGCCTTACGGGGTGGCCATTACCGCCAGCCACAACCCGGCAGACTATAATGGCGTCAAGCTGTTTACCCAGGGCGGTCGCGATGCTACGGAGCAGGTGACCGAGCGGGTGGAGGCCCAAATCGCCGCCCTGACCCAGGGGGATGTGCGAACAACACCCTTTGCGGAAGGGTTGCGGACGGGCATCATTCGGCTGACGGACTTGCAAAACGAGTACATCGACAATATCCTGTCCATGATCGATGTGCAGGCCATACGCAACCGGAAGCTCAGGGTGATCCTGGATCCTATGTACGGCGTGTCCAAGACCTCCTTACAGACCATTTTAATCACCACCCGTTGCGAGCTGGAGATCATTCACGACCGCCACGATACCCTGTTCGGCGGCCGTCTGCCATCGCCCAACGCCATCACCTTGCAGCATATGCAGAACATGGTGGTGGAGAAGGGCTTCGATATCGGTATCGGCACTGATGGCGATGCGGACCGACTGGGCATCAGCGACGAGCGGGGGAACTTTATTCACCCCAACGATATCCTGGCGTTGCTGTACTACTACCTGCTCAAATATAAGGGCTGGCGTGGGGATATCGTGCGCAATCTGTGCACCACGCATTTGCTGGACAACATCGCCGCGGGCTTTGGCCAGCGTTGCCACGAGGTACCGGTAGGCTTTAAGCACATCAGCGCCAAGATGGAGGAAACCAACGCCTTGATCGGTGGCGAGAGCTCCGGCGGCCTGACCATTCGCGGGCATATCCGGGGCAAGGATGGGGTATTTGCCGCCAGCCTGCTCATCGAGTTGCTCTGCGTCACCGGGAAGCATCTATCGGATTTGTTGGACGAGATCCATGACCAGTTCGGCGATTTTTGCATGGTGGAGGGCAACTTTAGCTTCAGCCAGGCGGAGAAGGAGGCCCTGCAGGCGCGGCTGTTCGAACAGCGAGCCTGCCCGGACTTCGGCCGTGAGATCGCTCAGATCCGGTATGAAGACGGCTTGAAGGTCTCCTTTGCCGGGGGCGGCTGGATCAACTGCCGCTTCTCCGGCACAGAGCCATTGCTGCGCATTTTTTGCGAAATGTCCCAGCGGGAGGATGCCCAGCACATCCTGGACACCATGACGGCCTTTCTGGGGTTGGGCGACGCATAATAACGATGGCGGGAGGCAGGATGGACACACAACACGATTCTCGGCGGGGAGCCTTCTTGCCTGCCCTGCGGGTGACGATACCGGTGCTATGGGGCTATCTGGCCATCGGCACCACCTTTGGTTGCATGCTATACACCCAGACCGGGTACGGCTGGCCGGTGGCGATGTGCATGAGTGTCCTGCTGTATGCGGGGGCCATGCAGTTTCTGGCGGTGCCTTTGATCGCTCAAGGCGCGCCCCTGGGCGAGATCGCTATGCTCACCTTTTTAGTCAATGCCCGCCACATGGTGTATGGCCTGTCCCTATTTGATACCTTTGAGCGTTGTGGCAAAGGGAAGCCCTATGCGATCTTTGCCCTTACCGATGAGGCCTACGCCCTGCATGCCGGGTGTGTGCCCCCGACGGGGGTGGATCCCGGATGGTTCACCCTATGGATCAGCGGCCTGTGCCAAAGCTACTGGGTCATCGGCGGCATTCTGGGCAATCTGATCGCCAGCGCGATACAATTCAATCCCAAGGGCATCGAGTTCACGCTGACGGCGCTGTTTCTGGTGATCCTCCATGGCCAGTGGCAGCAGTTTCGTACCAAGGTACCCTTTGGGGTGGGGGTGGGCTGTGGTTTGGCCGCCATCGCGTTGGTGGGTACCGGCAACATGCTGTTGGTGGCGGTGCTGGGCACGGTATGCCTGCTGATCGCTTTGCGTGGCAAGCTCCAAACTGCCTTGGCCGTCCAGGATGCGCAGTGCTCCGATCGGCAGCGGAACGGGGGTGAGGCATCGTGAACGAAACCCCCTTGGCCGGGTGGCCGCTGGTGTTGGCCATCGCGGTGATTAGCTTGATTACGTTGTTCACCCGGGCGTTTCCGTTTCTGTTTTTCTCCGGGGGTAAACGCCCCTCCGGTTTGGTGCTGTACCTGGGCCGCATTTTGCCGCCTGCGATCATTGCTTTGTTGGTTGTATACAGCCTGAAGGATACCCGGATTGCCGTAGCGCCCTTTGGGTTGCCGGAGTGCATTGCCTGCGGTTTGGTGCTGATGCTCCAGCAATGGAAGCGCAGTGCCATCCTCAGTATCGGTGTGGGCACCTTGGTGTACATGCTGATGGTGCAGTTGGTGTTTGTGTGACGCGACCATAGAAGGGGGCTACTTTCATGAACGAACTACCGGAGAGCTTGACCGTTGCCAAACAGTTGCGTGAAACCGTGCTAGGCCAGCGCATCACCCATGCGGTGGCCAACGCATCACCCCATGGCTTTGCCTTTTACTTTGGGGAGCCGAACCTGTACGGCGATCTGCTGCGGGGGCATGTGATCGAGGACGCTGTGTCCCACGGCATGTACACCGAGCTGCTGCTGGATGGGGCGGTATGCGTGGCGCTCTTTGATGGCGTGAACATTCGGTATTGCGCGCCCGGTGCCAAGGTGCCGGAGAAGCACCAATTGTTGCTGACGCTGTCCGACGGATCATCCCTGGTGTGTACCATCCAGATGTACGGTGGGATATGGGCCTTTGCTGCCGGAGCGGCGGACGACAATCCTTATTATCGCGCTGCCCAGGACAAGCCCTCTCCGTTGTCGGAGGCATTCGATAAGGCCTATTTTACAAAGATCATGGATGACGCGCCCGCTAACACCACGGCCAAGGCACTGTTGGCAACACAGCAGCGGATTCCCGGCCTGGGCAACGGGGTACTGCAGGACATCTTGTTCAACGCCCGCATTCATCCCAAACGCAAGCTGGCCACCATGAGCCAAGGGGAACGGGACGCGCTGTTTCACAGCGTAAAGGATACCCTTTCCAATATGACGCGGTTGGGCGGCAGAGATGTGGAAAAAACTTTGTTTGGCCAGGCAGGTGGATACCAGACCCGCCTGTCCAACAAGACGCTGGCACAGCCTTGCCTGGACTGCGGCAGTAGCTTGGTGCGGCAGCCCTATTTGGGCGGCAACATCTATTTTTGTCCCGCTTGCCAGCCGCTGGTGAAAGATTAAAAATCCCTCTTTACAAACCACCCATATAGTGCTAGTATGAAGATAGAGATTCGC
>JAVBUS010000160.1:0-9099 GCA_031555125.1 Eubacteriales bacterium
CTAAATCCAAATAGATGTACGCCGAGATCCAGCGGATATTTTACCGGCAGGCGTTGTCGCGCCTCGGTCAACGTAGCTGCCGGCTACGTCTCCCTCGGGCTCCTAGCCAGCCGAAAAAATCTCTCGCTTGCTCTTCGGCGAAATCTAATTGGAATTAGTATAAGATTAAAGGAGCACTCCATGGACAGCACATCCCCCGCGTCCCCGGTGATCTCTCCTATGCGGGCCGCGTTTATGCCCCCGCGCCGCAAGCGTACGATCCTGGTATTGGCGCTGTGTGCGGTGTTGCTGTTGGCCGCCTGGGCGGGTGCCTGGTTTTTGCAGCGGCCCACCGGCATGCGGCACTACCTGTTATTGGGCCGCGACCAGTGGGGCGAGCACAACGATCGGGGCCGCACCGATGTCATGTTGATGGTGACGCTGGACTTTGACGGGTCTCGGGTACTCACCACCTCCTTTTTACGCGATACCCAGATCACGCTGCCCAAGGGCGGTCAGGGCAAGCTCAACACCCTGGCCCAAGCTTATGGCGATGCGGCGGTGGCCGACTATGTATCGGAAACCTATGGTGTCGCCATCGACGGCGTGTTTTCGGTGAACTTTACCAGCATGATGCGCATCCTGGACGCCGTGGGGGGCGTTACCGTCACCCTGTCCCCGGCGGAGGTGCGGTATCTGCGGGTCAACGCCGGGGATTATCCGCCGGATTTCAACCTGCACGAGGGCGATTGCCTGCTCAACGGGGCCCAAGCCGTGGCGTACATGCGCTGCCGCAAGCTGGACAGTGACATGGGCCGGGTCAACCGCCAGGCCAACGTGCTGGCTGCCCTGATGCAGCAGGTCCGGCATATGGGCGCGTCCAAGGCCTTAGGGCTGGTGCCCACCTTTGCCGG
This sequence comes from Eubacteriales bacterium, assembly GCA_031555125.1. GTDB lineage: Bacteria > Bacillota > Clostridia > Christensenellales > Aristaeellaceae > WQXF01. Next base: position 894 of record JAVBUS010000160.1, read on the forward strand.
CACCTACACCACCGACCTGCCCCTGGCCGATCAGCTTTCCCTGGCGCGGGATGCTTTCCGGCTACGCTATGCCCCCTTGTCCCGTCACCAGATCCCCAGCGAAGGCACCTTCCGCTACGGTTCCCTGGAGGGCAGCTCCGTCTTGGTGATCAACCAAGAAAAGAACGCGGCCCTCTTTTCCCAGTTCCTGCAAGGGAAATGATCCGCGCCACCACATCCACAAGGAGTGATGAACGTTGCGCATCGCCCTCTTTACGGATACCTTTACCCCGGAAATCAATGGTGTCGCCGCCTCCGTGGACACCCTGTTCCGCGAACTGACGGCCCTGGGGCACGAGGTGCACGTGTTCGCCCCCAGCCACAAGCAGGCCCTGCCGGAGCCCCGTGTGCACCGGGTGGCCAGCATGCCCCTGCTGCTGCTCAAGGAACGCCGCTCCGTGGTCTTTAGCCCCCGCCTGCTCAGCCGCATCAACACCCACTCATTTGATATCGTCCACACCCACAGCGAGTACCTGATGGGTATGCTGGGACGGGTGGTGGCCAAGATGCAGCGCTGTGCCTGTCTGCACACCTACCACACCATTTGGGAGGACTACACCTATTACCTGACCCATGGTATTGCCGAAGCCCACGCTCGTAAAGTGGCCGCTAAGCTCAGCCGCATCTGGTGCAATCATTGTGACCACATCATCGTGCCCACAGAAAAGATCCACGCCTTGCTGTCACGTTACGGCGTGATCACCGGCATGACCATCATCCCCTCCGGTCTCAACTTGGCGCGGTTCGCCGTGGGCTCGGTGCCCCCGGAGCGTATCGCTGCCTGCCGCGCAGACTGCGGCATCCCGCCCGGCATGCGCGTGCTGCTCAACATCGGCCGCATCGCCAAGGAGAAGAACCTGGAAGCGGTGCTCCGGGCCATGCCCGCCCTCTTTGCCCGTCACCCGGATACCGTGCTGGTGCTCATCGGCGAAGGCCCCTGGGTAGAGGTGTTGCGGGAGCTAGCCGACCGCCTGCAGATCGCGGACCGCGTACTCTTCCCCGGGCCCAAGCCCTGGGTCGATATCCACGCCTATTATCAGATGGGCGACGTGTTCGTCAGCGCCTCGGTATCCGAGACCCAGGGCCTGACCTATATCGAGGCCATGGCCAGCGGCCTGACGGTGGTGGCCCAGCAGGATCCTTGCCTGGACGGCGTCATCGACGATGGGCATAGCGGCATCCTCTTCGACGGCGAAGCAGGCATCGCCCCGGCCCTGGAAGCAGCACTGACCCCTCACGGCCGCTCCTTGGGCCTCACCGCCGCCCAAAGCGTATCGCGCTTCTCCCAGCAAGCGTTCGCGCGCAAGGTGGCCCAGACCTACAAGGATACCCTGTGGGAGCGAACCGGTGAAGATCGCTGGCGGTTGCCGTAATACAAGTCCTCGCTTGATTTCGCGCAATAGATCGTGAGGGATTTCCTCACCTGGCTAGGAGTGTAGGGGTAACACCGCACAAAGGAGAGTAGTTGGCCACGCGAGAGATTTTCGCTCTGCTCGAGGAGCCTGTAGGAAGCCGTGGCAGCGCCACGGCGACCGGAAGCGCGACATAGGACAGCACGAAAGGATCCGTGTGGACGACTGCCCGATTTGCGCGGTGTTGCCTAAGGTACATACCGCACAAAAACGGGACATGCCATCATCATGGTGGCCTGTCCCGTTTTCTTTGTTTGTACGAATCTACACCCCGGTTTCAAAGCTCGTATAAATGTCCTGTATCACGGCCTTTTGATCCAGCAGCGCATCCACCAAATCCGGGTCAAAATGCTTGCCTCGGGCCTCCACTATGCTTTGCACCGCCTGGTCAAAGGTCAGTGCCCTGCGATAGGGCCGATGGCTCATCAGCGCATCCATCACGTCCACCACAGCCACCATACGGGCGGGCATAGGGATCTGCTCCCCGCGTAATCCCTGGGGATAGCCGGTGCCGTCCCACTTCTCGTGGTGGGAGGCCACGATCTGCCGCGCCACGCTGAGCAGCCCGTCCGGATCCTCGCTCTCCGGGCTTTCCAGCGCCAGGGCGCCGTACTCGGTGTGTTTTCTCATCATATCGTACTCTTCCGGCGTCAGGCGGCCGGGTTTGAGCAAGATCGCGTCGGCGATAGATACCTTACCGATATCGTGGAGCTGACTGCCCAGCACGATCATCTCGGCGGTAGCGCTATCGATGGCCCGTTCGGGGAACAGCTTGTTGTACCCTACGATGACCTTGCGCACCACCGCCTGCATGCGCTGAATGTGCACGCCATGGGGTTGGTCCCGATATTCCACCAGGTTGGAGAACAGCGACACCAGCAGGTTCCGCTGCGCGGTCAGCGCCGCGGTGCGTTCGGTGACCATAACCGCTAATTGGTTGCGCAGATCAAACAGCTCCAGGTACAGACTGATCTGCCGCATCAGCACCGAGGGCAGGAAGGGCTTGCGTACCACGTCCACCACGTAGGGATCCTGCAGGGTGGTGATCTGCTGGCTGTTTTCCGCCACACCGGTGAGCAGGATGATGGGCAGCTTGGCAAATGCGGGCATGGCATGGACGGCCCGCGCCACCTCCAGCCCGTTCATGTCCAGCATCTCCATGTCCAACAGAATCAGGTCCGCGTCGCCCTGCTCCAGGTACTGCAGGGCATCCTTTCCACTGCGCACCGGCACACATTTGTACTGTGCCTTAAGCAGGCCATGTACCAACAACAGGATGATATTGTCGTCATCCACCACCAGAATGGTCTTTTTCTCGCTCACCGTCTAACACCTCGCTGCTTCATTGCTGCGCGCTTGGTTCATGCATCACCATGCCGCATCCCCCGCTGCCATCTTTTCCATCTCCGCGTCAAAGGCCGCCGCGTCCTCCGGGGCGATCTCCTCGTCTTCCTCGGCGCCCTTCTGACTTGGTGCCAGCCCAAGCTCGGCCTCCAGGTTGGCGATGGGCGCTGCCGTGCCCATGGCCCGCATGGCGCTGATCGCCGCATACAAGTCGGCGTTCTCCGACTCCTGGGCACCGCTGAGGGGATCCTCTGCCCGGGCGTTCCGGGCCTCCAGCGCCATCAGCATACCGTCCAGCAACTCCAGGGCCTCCTGATAACGGAAGCTCTGCAGGTGCGCATGGAGCACGTTGAGCTGTTCCCGGCTGACCTTAACGGCCACGGCCCGCAGCACCGTCAGTTGCTCCTGGGCCTCGGCATACTCGAAGTGCAGCAGCAGCTCGTGAAGTTGCTCCAGCAGCTGCACTTCGTCGGACTTACGGACATTCTTCAGGTCGCACTGCTGCAGCGCCACCCGAAGCGCCTCGTAATAATCGCTCAGGTCCTTGGCCAGGGAACGGATATTCTCCCGAACAAAGTCCAGGTCTCCCTCCTCCAGAGATCGGCAAAACACCTTGCACCGGGCGCTAAGCCGCCTCTCGCCGATGCGCAGGAGCACCGCTCTCGCTTGCTCGATGGTGGGTAACAATTGGGTGTGGCGCGATACCCGCAGGGCCGCGCTGTGGAGCACCTGCGCCAAGGGTGACAGTGCCTGCATGGCGGAGTGCAGATCCAATAGGTACGCGTCGATGTCTTCTATGCGCTCCCCTTCCAGCATCTGCGCCGTGCGAGGCAAGCCCAGGGGTTGCAGCGCCTGACCAATCTGCTGAACCCGCGCATGCACAAACCCCTGCTGGGACGAGGCGCTCTGGGTGGCCACACATTTTTCCGGCGGCAGGTATCCCGACAGCAATTGGCTGAGCTTTGGCAATTCGATGGGCTTGGCCAGCATGTCCTGCACCCCGGCCCGCATAAACAGCTTGCGCGACTCCGGCATCACGTTGGCGGAGAGCATGAGCACCACTTGCTTCGCGAAACGTCCGCCTTTGGCCCGGATGGCCCGTACCGTGTCCACGCCATCCATCCCCGGCATGATGTGATCCAGGAACACGATGTCATAGGCGTTGTTCTCCAGCATGCTGATGCCTTGCTCGCCGCTGGCGGCCTGATCCACCTGAATCCCGTAGAGCTTGAGCAGGTTGGCGGCCACCATCAGGTTAACGGCGTTATCGTCGATGAGCAGCACCCGGACGTTGCGGGTTTGGAACAGGCACTCCCTGGCCTGATGAATGGGCGAGGGTGCGCGCTCGGTCAAGGTGTCGTTAAACACCGCCGACAGGGTCATTACATGGAGCGGGTGAAAGATCACCCGGTCGCTCATGCGGATATACGCCGTCAACGTGGTGGCCGGGTCGATGAGCAACGCCCGCTGGCAACCCGGCGGCGTGGGCTGGCGGATCCAAGCATAGGCCGCCTCGGACGACAGATCCAGCAGCATGTGCGTAAAACCCGATGCCTGGGTGGGTAATCCGCGCACCGCCTTGACCTTGAGGCGTGCGGCCATCTCGATGGCATTTTCGTAAAAAGCCCGCTGATCGCTGCAGATCAATAGCCGCTTTTCTCTGGCGTTGGGCACGCTGGCGATGGGCGTGTCATTGACGGCCTGCTGGGCGATGGTGAAGCTGAACACGCTACCGCGGCCCACTTCGCTCTGCACCTTCAACTCGCTGTGCATTAGTTCCACCAGACGGCGACTGATGGCCAAACCCAGGCCGGTGCCTTGACGGTTATAGGCCCGGGTGGAATCCAACTGCTCAAACACCTGGAACAGCCGCCGCATATCCTCTTGGGAAATGCCCACACCGGTGTCCCGAACGTCAAAGCGCAGCATCAGCTGATTCTCCAGATACACGCGTTGCACAGACAGCGTCACGCTGCCGCAGTCGGTAAACTTGACGGCATTACCCAGCAGGTTGAGCAACACTTGCCGGATACGCCCGCTGTCGCCCACCATCTCCTTAGGGATATCGGGATCCACCTGGGTCAAAAAGGCCAGGGAACGCTCCCGGGCCCGCACGCTGATGATGGAGACCACATCATGGAACAGGGTCGGAAAGTCGTAGCGCTCCTCATACAGCTCCAGCTTTCCGGCCTCGATTTTACTGATGTCCAGGATGTCGTTGATCAGGCCCAACAGGCTCTGGGACGCCAGCTTGATATTCTCGGCCTGCATGTATTCGGTCGGGCCTAGTTGGTCGCTGAGCAACAGCATGTCGGCCATGCCGGAGATTGCGTGCATGGGTGTGCGGATCTCGTGGCTCATGCTGGCCAAAAAGTCGCTTTTGACACGATCGGCGGCTCCCAGGTCGTATTGGGTCTCCTGCAACTGGGAGGCGAGCTGCTGCGCCCGGCTATAGGAAAGGTCCACCTGGAGCCGGATCTGCCGGATGCCCAAGGACAGCATCCAGCCGCTGACCAGCAACACCGCATACAGCGCGGCGATATAGGCCGGATGGGGATCGGGCAGCAGATACCTTTCCGCCGCCGCCGCGCCCAACAGCATCAGGGTATATACCCAGCGCCAGACCACCCCTTCGCGGCGGTGCAGCACAATGGCGGATAGACTTGGCACAATCAGGGTCATCAGCACAGCGATGCCTCCATGGGCCAAGCCGCCATAGAGCAATTGTATCCCCAGCGGCAGCGCCAGCATGCTGCACAAAACCCCCCGCGCAAAGCCCAAGCGTTTGGCCCAGCGCGTCACCCAAACGCTCAGCAGCAGCAACGCCAGGGCCAGGCCGCACAAGACCGCCGTGGGCACCCACGCCTCCTGGAGTCCATACAGCGCTGCGCACAACAGCGACAGCATAAAAAAGGAAACACTCCCCATCCGTAGCCATTGTACCCGCAGTGGGCCTTGCCCCGGACGAACTTCCTCGTGATATATAGCATCGCCCGGCGACGATGCGGGCTGCTCCAGGTTTGGGGAGGGCCCAGGCTGCACCATGCGTCTCTCCTTCCTGCCAATGGCAGGGGTCTACCCCCAGTGTTGTGTGATCTTAACGTATATTATAGCATATATTGTATGCCGGGGAAAGGTGTTCTGCAACAAAAACGCCACCAAATCCTTGTGAAATGCTTTGTTGACGGTGTACACGTTGCTTTGTATAATGAGGAGACATGCAAAAAAAACGTAAACACCGCATCGCGTTGCATGATGCGTAAAAGGAGGACACCCCCACCATGTATGCCAGCATTTGGCTAGCGTTGGTCGCCGCTGTCCTGGTCGCCTGCTATATGCTCTGTAAAAGGCCCTTGCAGCGCATGCTGGGCATTGATCCCCATCGCGCCACCCCCGGCAACCAGTCGGACAGCGCCCTGCCGGTGTGGCTGTTGTTGGCGGCCCAGGTCACGCTGCTTGTAGGCCTTGCTCCCCTGTTCAGCGCCGCGCTTTTGCTGCGTTATGGCATCCTGCCCATGGTGCTATGGACCGTGCTGGGCGCGCTGTTGCTGGGGGCCATCCCGAATCTGGCGCTGCTGTGGGCCTCCCTCCGGTCCGGCGGCAAGCAGGTGGGGGCACTGATGTACACCCACTTGGGCGGCCGGGGCAAGCAGGCCCTGTGCGTGCTGGGCTGGCTGCTGGCCGTGCTGATGCTGGTCATGACCGTAGGCGTGGTCTCCTCCAACTGGGACAAGAATGCCCAGACCATCTCCCCTGACGACTATCTGGTGGAAAGCGACGCCCTGACCGCCGCCCGTCAGACCCCCGGCGCCAACCTGACCGATTTCGTGGACACCCAGGCCTACGAGCAGGCAAGGCTCAGCCTGCTCTGGGAAGCTCACCAGCGCACCGTGGCGGCCACCGCTACCCTGGGTCTGCTGCTGCTGTCCGGTCTGTATGGTTTGGCCCTGCTCAAGTGGAAAAAGTACGCGTTGCCGCTGACCGTATTGGCCCTGTGCGCCGCGCCGTTCATTGTGTCTCTGTGCATCAACCTGCCCATTGCCCTCAGCCATACGGTGTGGGTGTATCTGCTATTGGCCTATGCCTTGATCAGCGCCCTGATGCCCATGCGGTGGCTGAGCATGCCCAGAGATACGCTGATGGGCCTGGGCACCATCGCCATGGCCCTGTCCTGCGCCTTGATCGCCCTGTTCCTGCCCATCAAGGTAACCCAGCCCACCGTGGTAGCCTTTACCCTGCCGGGTACCGGCTCGCTGCTCCCCTATGTGTTTTTGACCACGGTGGCCGGCGGGGCCAATGCCGTGTATCTGCTGTCCACCTCTCTGCGGGGCGCAAAGTTCACCGCCCGGGAGCAGGAGGCCTATCCCGTCACCGTGGGCGGCACCATGATCGCCGCCTTTGTGGGGGTGCTGGTGGCCGTTGCAATCGGCCAATACGATCAACTGCCCCTGTCGGCACTGCAGGATGTGTACGCCGCGCCCCGGCTGCTCATCGGCGGCCTCACAGACCTATTGATGCAGGGCGGCCTGCCTATGACCGCCGCCTCCCTGTGGGTACACCTGGTATGCATCGGCTGTGCCCTTAGCGCCCTGGACGTGGCTGCTCGGCTGGGCACGCTGCTCATCCACAATATCTACTTTAACCAGACCGTGCTGCCCCGCCCCTTCTCCGTGGAGCGCGTGCTGGCGGCCACCATCACGGTAGCGGCGGCCTTCCTGCTGTCCGGTGTCGACTATTGGGCCCTATGGCCCCTGTTCGGCGCCGTATCCATGGGCCTGTGTGCCGTGGCCATTTTGCCCGTGGTGGTATGGCTGAAGACCACCGGGCGCACCTATTGGGTGTTGGGGGGGTGCGCCGGGCTGCTGGCCGGACTCTCCCTGTGGTCCATGGGCGCCAGTCTATTCACCCAGTGGGACGGCGGTATGGGCATCCCCTCCACCAACACCGTGTTCCTCCACGTAGTGGTGGCACTGCTGCTGATCGCTACCATGATCCATGCCTGCACCGGCATCGGCCAACCGGCCCGGGAAATGCCCTTGAGCCGCAACGAATCCATCGACGAGTAGTACTGCTCCTTATGTGATTTCACACATATCTCGCGGATCTTTTGCCGTCCGGCGTCGTCGCGCCACCGTCAGCGCAGCTGCCGGCTACGCCTCCTTCGGGCTCCTGGCCGCGCGGCAAAACCCCTTGCGATCTATTGGCGAAATCAAGCGAGGCGAGTATAATTCCCCTGCGGAGGCTACATGCATGCTCGATTCCTTTACCAACTCCCTGGTACTGATGCTGATGATCGCCCTGGGCTACTTTCTTAAGACAAAGGGCATCATTGGCCCACAGCACCGCAAGTTGTTCCTCACCCTGATCCTCAACGTCACCATGCCCTGCGCCATCATCGCGGGGTTCGATAT
>JAVBUS010000046.1:0-25491 GCA_031555125.1 Eubacteriales bacterium
GTTTTCCGTTAGGAAAACATACCTACCATCACGAGCAAAGCGAGTCACGGCGCAAGCCGTGTATTCGAACGAAATGCATCCTGCATTTCGTTCGAGGGCGTCGACTTTGTCGATGCCCTGCAGCGCCACCCTCCGCGGTGGCGCCTGTCGGCTTGCGATGAGGGCTACAGTGGCCGCTTCTCTACCAGCTGAAAAAACTGGCCGATGGGGCCGTTGGTCAGGGCAATGAAGGTCTCGGCGGGGTCCACGGCGGGCTTAGTGAGTTGCGTCACATGGCGATAGGTGGTCCACAGGGACTCAAACAGCCGGGGCAGGCGATGCTTCAGGTGCATGTACAGGGTGTCGCACATCATAGTGAAAGCAAACTTGTGCACCACAAAGGTATAAGAACCGCGATTTTTTCGGAACAGGTCGTTGTCGATCAGGTAGTCCCGCACCATGGCCAGCGCCACGATGTTGTCGGACAAGCGCTTGGGCGTAAAGTTGCCCATCAGGCTGCCCGTACGGCGGTAGTAGGTATACAGCGGCTTTTGCACCACGGCCACCCGCCGGGCGTAGGCAAAGAGTTTGGGCATCGTGGCCATGTCCTCAAAGATCATGGAGGGGAAGCGAATGTTGCGATCCGTAAACAGCGTACGGCGGAACAACTTGTTCCAGGTGTAGCTCTTCATGGACATGTCGCGCACCGACAGCTTGAGGGCTTTGGTGCCGGTGAGGGTGGGCGGCAACAGGAACAGGAAGTGAGGGCAGAACCGGAACCCGCCCTTGGACATCAGCGAGTACTCGCACACCGCGATGTCGGACTGGGAGCGGCGCACGGCGGTGAGCAGCTTTTCCGCATAGTCGTCGCAGACAAAATCATCACTGTCCACAAAGGCCACAAAGGGAGCGCTGCTGGCGGCTAGGCCGTTGTTGCGGGCGGCACCCTGGCCCTGATTCTGCTGATGAATGACCTGCACGTTGGCGTTTTTAAGGGCATACCAATCGGCAATGGCGCCGGAGGCGTCGGTGGACCCGTCATCCACCAGCACCAGCTCCACCGGGATGGTTTGGGACACCAGGGAATCCAGGCAGCGGGATAAATAGGGCGCTACGTTATAGATGGGCACGATGATGGCGACCTGCGGCGCAGCCGCGGACGGCTGAACGCTGGCGGTTGTTTGCATGCAACGGCCTCCGTTCTGATGACGTTTGGGGGATTACCTGACCTTGAATTCCCAGCCTTTGTCCACTGGACGCCAGGTGCCTTGGGCGCCGGCGCTCATGGCGCCAACGGCCACATGGAGCATGGCAATCCCGCGATCCAGGGGACCCATGCCAAAGTTCTTGCCGCCGTCCAACACCTGGATGGAGCCCGGGGTCACTACAAAGCGCCAGGGTTGCCGGTTGATGGCCGAGGGGGCCAGCACCGCGGCCTCCAGGGCTGCCTTTTGCCAGGCGGGCAGGGCGGCGCGCTGCGCTTCTTCCAGGCCGCACAGAGCGGACAACGGCCTGCGTTTGTGGGCGGGTTGCTGGGGGGCGCATTGGCCGATGGCCAGCACACACTGGATATGCTCGTTGTCCTTTTGCTTGGCGGCCACCTTGACGATGCTCTTATAGAACCCTGAGCCCAGCCAACAGGTGCCCAACCCCATGGCCGCACATTCCAGCGCCATGGCTTCGCCGGCGTATCCCTCTTGCTCCGGCAGTGTGTCCTTGGTGCCAAGGATGGCGGCATAGACATCGGTGCCCTTGATGGCGCTGCGCATGCCGGGGCCTTTGAGCAGGATGATGCGCACACCCTGCCACGTCAGCTGGCGCGAAAGATCCCCCAGCTTCTTTAATTGTTCGTCAGTGGGTGCCGCGGTATACTTCCGCACGGAACAACGCGTGCGGATCGCCTCCGCCCACCGCGCTTCAAGTTTGGTTTCGAACATCGGGATGCCTCCATCCTATTTCCAGCGAATACCACATTTTCCTTACTATACTTTATCATGCACAATCCCTAGTGTCAAATGAGATTCGGATGAGAGGCGACTGTTCGGAGGATATTGCCTATATCGTGTATTCATCTATCTTGAGCACACTATAGGTTGTGGTTATTATGGACTGGCAAGGCTTGACAATGCACCTTGGCTGCGGTATGATGCCAATAGTCTTTTGGGAGGCGATCAGATGGGCGGCGAAGGCGCATGGCGCGGTTTTATGGCGGGTCCCTGGCAGGGGGATGTGGATGTGCGCGACTTTATCCAGCGCAACTACACACCCTACTTGGAGGGGCCGGAGTTTTTGCAGCACGCTACGGAGGCAACCGAGACCCTTAACGCGCAGTACCAGTCCCTGCGCGCGCTGGAGCGTGCCAAGGGCGGGGTGCTGGATATCGACGTGGACACGGTCTCTTCCCTGACATCCCACGGGCCGGGGTACCAGCAGCGCGAACTGGAGCGTATCGTGGGGCTGCAGACCGACAAGCCCCTGCGCCGCGCCGTCAACCCCTTTGGGGGTATCCGGATGGCTGAAAAGGCCTGCGAGGCCTATGGCTATGCGCTGGGCGAAGGTGTGCGGCGTGCCTTTGCGTACCGCACCACCCACAACGACGGTGTGTTCCGGGTCTATTCGCCCCAGATGCGGGCGGCACGCCGCTGCGGCATCATCACAGGGTTGCCGGACGCCTATGGCCGGGGCCGCATCATCGGGGACTATCGCCGGGTAGCCCTGTACGGCACCGCCAAACTCGTCGCGGTCAAAGAGGCAGATTTGGCGGCGCTGCAGGATCTGGATATGGACGAGCCCACCATTCAGCTGTGCGAGGAGGTCTATCGGCAGATCGACTTTTTGCGCAAGCTAGAGGAAATGGCCTCTGCTTACGGTTTCGATGTGTCGGTGCCCGCCGAAACCGCCCAGGAAGCCACCCAGTGGGTGTACTTTGCGTATCTGGGGGCCATCAAGGAACAAAACGGCGCCGCCATGTCCCTGGGCCGGGTCAGTACCTTTTTGGACATCTACTTTACTCGGGATCTGGCGGAGGGGACAATCACCGAGGGGGACGCCCAGGAGATCATCGACCATTTTGTGCTCAAGCTGCGCATGACGCGGCAATTGCGCACGCCGGACTATAACGAGCTGTTTGCCGGAGACCCCACCTGGGTCACCGAGGCGGTGGGCGGCATGGGTGAGGATGGACGCACCCTGGTGACCCGCACCTCCTATCGGGTGCTGCACACCCTGACTACCCTGCAGGCCGCGCCGGAACCGAACCTGACGGTGCTGTGGGCCCGGGGATTGCCCACGCCCTTTAAGCGATATTGCGCACACCTGTCGGTGGAAACCGATGCCCTCCAATATGAAAACGACGATTTGATGCGGCCCCGCTTTGGGGATGATTACGCCATCGCCTGCTGCGTTTCAGCGGCCCGGGTGGGCAAGCAGATGCAGTTCTTTGGTGCCCGGTGCAACATCGCCAAGCTGCTGCTGCTTGCCCTTAACGGCGGACGGGATGAGCTCTCCGGGGAGCAGGTTGGCCCGGTGCAACCGCCGGTGGGAGCAGGCCCCCTGGACTACGAGGATGTGCTGGCCCGGTACAACACCTACCTGCAGTGGCTGGCACGCCTGTATGTGAATACCATGAACGTGATCCATGCCATGCACGACAAGTACGCCTACGAAAAACTGCAGATGGCCCTCCACGATACCCAGGTGGAGCGCCTGATGTCCTTTGGCATGGCGGGGCTGTCGGTAGCCGCGGACTCGCTGAGCGCCATCCGGTACGCCCGGGTGACCCCTGTGCGGGATGCGCGAGGGTTGGTGGTGGATTTTACCATCGACGGCACCTATCCGGCCTATGGCAACGACGACGACCGGGCCGACAACATCGCAAAGATGCTGTGTGAATCCCTGCATCAGGAACTGTGCAAACACCGCGCCTATCGCAACGCGACCCATACCCTGTCGGTGCTGACCATCACCTCCAATGTAGTCTATGGCAAAAAGACCGGCGCTACCCCGGATGGGCGCAAGTTGGGCGAGCCGTTTGCCCCCGGCGCCAATCCCATGCACGGGCGGGAGCGGGAGGGCGCCCTGGCGTCCTTGAACTCAGTGGCCAAGCTGCCCTATGACGCGTGTCGGGACGGTATCTCCAACACCTTGACCGTGACCCCGGACACCTTGGGCAGCGACGGACCGACGCGCCATGCCGCCCTGTGTGCGCTGATCGACGGATACTTTGTCCAAGGGGCCCACCATCTGAACGTGAACGTGCTCAGCCGCGACCGGCTGGAGGCCGCCATGGCCCACCCGGAGAAATACCCCAACCTGACAGTGCGCGTATCGGGCTACGCGGTGCAGTTTACCCGCCTCAACCCCTGCCAGCAGCGGGAAGTACTGGCCCGCACCTTTCACCAAGTGCTGTAGGAGGAACGATGGGCCATATTGGGTTTCTCCACTCGGTACAGACCCTAGGGGCTGTGGACGGGCCGGGACTGCGGTTCGTGGCGTTTTTGCAAGGCTGTGCCATGCGCTGCGCCTATTGCCATAATCCGGATAGCTGGTCCCGCACAGGGGGTGCGGAGATCACCGCCGAGGGGCTGGTGGCCCGGGTGGCGCGGTATAAGCCCTACTTTGGCCGGGAGGGCGGGTTGACCCTCTCCGGCGGGGAACCGCTGATCCAGGCGGAGTTTTGTCGGCAGGTGGCGCGGCTGTGCCATGGTCAGGGGATCGGCGTGTGCCTGGACACGGCGGGCAGCCGGTGCGACGGCCAAGTGGAGGCGTTGTTGACCCAGGTGGATCTGGTGCTGCTGGACATCAAGCACGCGGATCCGGCTGCCTTTCGGCTGCTCACCGGCCGCGATATGGGGCCGACCCTGGCGTTTTTGCAGCTGTGCCGGCAGCGGGGCATACCCCTGTGGATCCGGCAAGTGGTAGCGCCGGGTTGGACCGACGGGGCCGACCAGCTACGGGCGCTGTTGGCGCTGGTGGAGGGGGCGTGTGTGGCGCGGATCGAGCTGCTGCCTTATCATACCCTGGGCCGTGACAAGTGGGAGACCCTGGGGCGGGCGTATCCCATGGGGGATGCGTTGCCGCCCTCGGCACAAAAGATGGCCGAACTGCGTGCTGTTGTGGATGAAATTAGGCCATGACCTCGTTCCTATGATATACTGTAGGAGATTTGTTCGTGCACAAAGGAGAGGAATTCGCTATGCAAACTGCTGCTCGCAATTCATCGCACATCCTGCGCACCGTGGCTATCGGTCTGCTGATCATGGGTCTTTTGTATTTTGCCTTGCCGGGATCGGGCTTAGCCGCGAAGGAAGCAACGCCTAAGCCCACGCCCAGCCCCACCTGCACCCCGCCGCCCGTCGGTGAGGAGGTGCCAGAGGGCATCGCCGCCATGATCCGGGTGGCCCAGCAGGAGTGCTTCGCAGCCGACCAGAAGCCCCTGCCGAAGAGCAACAAGTATTCACAATGGTACTTCAACGATAAGCGCCAGATCGGCTGGTGCTCCAACTTTGTCAGTTGGTGCGCCGACCAGGCGGGGGTTACCCTGCTCAAGGGTGACGATAGCGCGCCGGTGGCCGACGATGCGGTGTTCGTGACCAACGAGGCCAAGGTGGTGCTGACCTTTGAGGCGTACCAAAAGGCAGAGCGCATCACCGATGTGCCCAAGCCGGGGTACGAGGTCATTTACGGAGTGATCGGCGGCACCAGCTACACCCATGTGGGCATGGTGGAAAGCGTGATTGACCTGGGCGACGGCGTATACGAGCTGACCACCGTCGAAGGCAATGTGTCCAGTTCCGTCAAGCGCTATTGCTATCGGTACGTACAAAACCCAAAGACCAAGTACAAAAACTTTCGCGCTGTGCCCAAGGCGGAGCGAACCCGGGACGATGCGCAGTACAAGCTGCACAAGGAGAACTGGTTCGTGACGGGATTTGGTCAGACGTGGAAATAACACCGACGTTGCTTGGGCCGACTCGCTTATGCGGGGCGGCTCCTCTTTTTTGCGCTTTTTCGTTCTAAAACACCGGCAAAGGCGCAATCTGTCGTTGCAAAAGATAACATATTCAGGTACAATCAGGTATACATACCTTATCTAGCGCATGCGTGCGTATTCTAGCGCAAGCGGTGGGTGTCTGCCCGTCGCGTTCTGGTACTAAGGACAGCTTTTGTGGAGGCGAGGAAGCATATGATCAAGATCTTGCTGATCGAGGATGACCGCGACATACAAAGCATCAACTCCTTCTTCCTGCGCAGCAAGGGGCACGATGTAAACTGCGCCTTCTCCTGTGAAGAAGGCTACGAGAAAGTCCGCTCTTACGAGCCGGATTGCATCGTGCTGGATGTGAACCTACCCGACGGCACCGGCCTGGAGCTGTGCCCGCGCCTGCGCACCGTGACCCAGGCCCCCATCATCTTCCTTAGTTGCATGGACACTGAGGATGACAAGATCGCGGGCCTGCTTACCGGCGGCGACGATTACATGACCAAGCCGTACTCCGTTAAGGAGCTGGAGGCCCGGGTGCAGGTATGCATGCGGCGCAACAACAGCCCCATACCCGCCACCGCAGTGGCCCTGAATGTCCTGGAGTTCGGGCCCTTGCGCATCGATCTGACTTTTGAGAAGGTGTTTGTGGGCGACGAGCTGATCAGCATTTCTAAAAAAGCCTTTGGCATGCTGACGGTGCTGGCCCAGCACCCCGGTCAGTGCATCAGCGCGGAGCAGCTGTACGAAACGGTCTGGGAGATGACCAGCCTGGGTGACCTTCGGACCGTGCATGTGCACATCTTTAATCTGCGAAAGCGCTTGGATCAAGCGATGCCGGATCACCAGTTCATCCGTACGGCATGGGGAAAGGGATACTGCTTTGTGCCGCCGGACAGCCGGGAGGCCATCAAAGAATGAAAGTACTCTCCAAGCTGCGCGGTCTGCTGGTTTTGGTGCTTAGCGGCGTCTTGTTGGTGTGTCTGCTGGGCCTGGTCATGTTGGATCACAACAGCGCCCAGTGGATCCAGCCCGCCGACGGCACGGTCACCATCCCCGCGCTCAAGGATCAGCTGTTGGCTATCGAGGCCGAGTGGCAGCTCATGGGGGAGGACCCGGTCAAGGGCGACGTACTGCGAAAGACCACCTTGGAGCTGAAGACCCAGGACACTTTGGCGCGGGTATTGGTGGTGCGGTCATCCTATGAGGTGACGGGGGTCAGCATCAACGGCAGGGCGTGGACATGGAGCCGCCCGGCCATGATGGAGGGTACCAGTATCAGCTTGCCGCAACCCCGCCGACCCATGAGCGTAGAAATCCTGCTGCGGGACGCGGCTGGGGCGCAGCCGCCGCTGCTGTTGCTGGACACGGTGGAGGGCATGGCCCGGTTCACCAGCCAGCGGGCCTTGCTCACCGCCATCATGTTCACGGTGCTACTCACCGGCGCGGCCATGATGCTTATGAATTATCTGTTGCAAGGTCGGCAGATGGCGACGCTGTCGCTGTGGCTGGCTTATATGTTGTTGCTGATTGCCCAAATCGACATGCTGCTGCCCCAGGGCCAGGCGGCCCGGGTGGTGCACCATACCGCCATGGTACTGCTAAGCGCGGCACTGTGTTGCGCGGCCAGCTTGCGGCTGGAAGGCATGCGGGATTCGTGGCCGCTGCTGGGCCTGCTGGCGGTGGATATTGTATCGGCACTGGTGTGGATGGGCGGTTTTTGGCTGTTTAACCGTGCGCCCTTCTTCTTCCTGGCGGTGCCGCTGCAGGTGATCGGTCTGGCCATCACCGGGGCGCTGGCGCTATACGGGCTACTCCGCCGGGGCGGCGCCAAGGTGGATCGCGCCATGGACGGCGCCATGCTGCTGCAGTTGATGGGTCTGGTGGCGGATCTGCTGATCGTGCGCAGCCGGATGCTCATCATCTCGCCGGTACTGGTGTTCTCCTGCGCGATGGCGGCGGTACACCTATGGTTGGCGGCCAAAAAACAGGCGGAGGACCGGCGCAACAGCGAGGTGCTGGAAAAGCAGTTGGAACAGCGCGTGGCGTCTCGCACGGAGGAACTGCGGCTGGCCAACGAGCAGCTCTCCCGCATCGATGCATCCCGGGGCGAGTTCTTTTCCCACATTGCCCACGACCTGCAATCCCCCCTGACCATTATCCGGGGCAGTCTGGATCTGGTCATCGACGGCACCCCCATCACCAGTGAAGAGCGGGAAAATTACCTGACCATGGCCAAGGGAAGCGCCGTGAAGCTCACCAACCGCATCAAGGCGTTGCGTGGCATGGCCTTGATGGAAGAAAACGAGTTTATGCCCAAAATGCAGCCCCTGCGCCCCATGCTGCTGCAATGCATGGAAAGTTGGCGGGGACTGTATGATAAGAATGCGGTGACCTTTGCTTGCGAGGGAGAGGAACTCTCTGCCATGTACGACGAGTCCTGGCTGCAGAACGCCTTGGATCGGCTGGTGAACAATGCGGTGCGGTACACGCCCCCCGGCGGCACCATCACCATCGCTTGGCGCCGGGAGATGTTCGGCGTGGAGGTCAGCGTGCGGGATACGGGCTGCGGCATCGCGGAAAACGATATGGGCGGTCTGTTTGATAAGTTCTACCAGGGCTGGAACTCCCAGGAGGGCTTGGGGATCGGTTTGTCCGTGGTGCAGCGGGTGGCCCAGCGCCATGGCGGACGCGTTTGGGTGCAGAGCAGTCCTGGGGACGGCGCCACCTTCACCATTTATCTGCCGGACTTGCCCGCCAATCAGTGGGGCATGAAGGCCGCCGACGCGAGATAGCGCCCCAAAAGGGGTTGGGTGCAGACCGCCAAGAAATGTCCACGTGCGAAAAGGCGCAGCGCCGACACGCAGATGGGCCTTTGTTGGCGGTCTTCAGACAGAGAATAGCAGTTTTTAACCCGTTTCTCATGACAGTTGCCCAGGGATAGGGTACAATATCATCGCGTCGCAGGGGCACCTAGCCCGCGGCGAGGAGGCGAAGGCGTGAAGACCAAGCGAATCCGTTCCGGTGCGCCCTGGCTGCTGTGCGGGGTGGCGGTGTTGCTGTTTGCCATGATTGTGGGCTTTCACAGCATCTTTTCGTACGTGGCGGCGGCGCTGCTGGCCTTTTTGTTGTATACGCCGCTGCACCGGTATTTTCCGGATCGGTTCCGGGCGGTGGAAGCGGCGCCCAACACCGGCAACATTGCCTGCGATCAGCTGATTCTGGAGGCCCGCGGTGTGCTCAAAAACCTCCACGATACCCGCCGGCGCATCCCCAAGGATGGGCTGGATGCCAAGGTGGAGCGCATCGAGCAGCTTTCCCAGCAGATGCTGACAGTGCTGGAGCGGCAGCCGGAACTGCAAGGGCAACTGCGCACCTTTCTGCGCTATTATCTGCCCACTACCCTGAAGTTGACGGATGCCCGGGCGCAGATGGCCCAAAGCGCCGCGATGAGTCCGGAAGCCCAGGGCACCCTGGAGCGGATTGGCACTGCCCTGGATACGGTGTGTCAGGCATTCGAGAAGCAACTGACCGCCCTGGATCAGTTCCGCTACCTAAATATCGAAACCGAAATGGACGTGCTGCGGGATCTGCTCAACGCCGATGGTCTGCTGCAAGACGCGCCCCAAATAAGTCAAATGGAAAAGTGAGGACGCCGTGACGAACAACCTGCCGCAACTGAAGCCGGATTTGCTGTTGGGGGATGCCCTGGATACCAGCAAGGTGTGGGGCATGCTTTCCGAGCCGGAGAAGCAAGCCGTGTCGGTATTCGCCCGGGGCATTGATCTGTCGGATCCCGCAGTGGCACAGACCTATGCGGCGGGGGAACAGGGCGCCATGCAGACCTGGCTGGACGTGGCGGTGGGCGAGGTGGCCAAGCAGGACCTGCAGCAAGGAGAGGCAAGCATTCAAAAGATGCTGGCCCACCTGCGGGATTGGAACCGGTTGTGCCGACCCCGGCGGTTTTTGTGGTTCGGCGGGGCCAGCTATCCGCGCCTTCAGGAAGCTTATGGCACCCTGTCCCCAGCCGTGGAGCAAGCGGCAGCCACCCTGTTGGCAGAGAATGTTTCCCTGCGCAGGCTATCCAAGCTGTTGGAACGCATGCGGGCGGAGAATGAAGAGCATTTGACCCGGCTGACCACGTACTTGCTGTGCGGGCAGCTGCAGTCCAAGGCCTTGCACGCGGCTGGGGAGCAAGACGCCCTCTCGGCCCAAGCGGCGGTGGACAGAACCCAGGCGCTGGCGCGGTTTGACCGGCGGTTGCATGACCTGGCATTGACGCGGCAGATCGGCCTGCAGACCCGGGGACAGCTGGCCCTGCTACTGGATGGCAACGAGCGGATGATCGAGACCATGGAGCGCACCCTGCGCCAGACATTGCCCCTGTGGCAGGCCCAGGTGCTGTTGGCGCTGGGCCTGTCGGCCCAGGTACAGGCCCAGGAGCAGGTGCTCCGCGCCCGGGATGCGCTGATGCGGGAAACCGCGGCCCGTACCTCGCTGATCGCACGGCTGTTGGGCAGAGCCCAGCGGGGTCAACAGCGCATTGATCGCGCCAAGCTGCAGCAGCAAAACGTTACGCTGCTGGATGCAGTGACCGCCATGCAGGGTGCGTTGCGGGAGCAGCAGCGGCAAGAGGATGCCCTGGAGCGTGCGCTGCGGGCTCCCGCCGCCACGGCCACACAAACCGAGAGGGGGACCCTGTGATGACGGAAAAGCAAGGGAAGCAGCCGGTTACCGGCCCGGAGCACGGTGGACGCAGGACGCTGTATCAGCGGATGCACCTGATCCCCCAGCGGGTGGGTATCCTGATCGCCATTGCGTTGATCGTGATCAGCATTCCTGTGGGCAACGCCCGGGAGCTGAATAAGAAGATGGCGGCGGCCCAGCGGGTATGGGACGGAAAGGCCACCGGGTTGGCCATGTCGCAGATTGTGGAGGGGCGGGTGGCCGACGCGGCCAATCTGCTGACCATCATGAAGCGGTACCCCAAGACCGCCACCCCCCAGCGGGATGCGCTGGAAGCTGCCAGTCAGCAATTGCAAAAGGCGCACGGCGTATCGGCCACGGCCAGGGCCAGCCAAGAGCTGGAGGCGGCACTGCTGGATGCCAGCGACGCGCTGTTGCAGGAGCAAAGCGCCCTGCGGCAGGAGGACCAGCAGTTGGTGAAGCAAGTAGTGGATTCCGCCAGCGACCATCGGGCCAAGCAAGTGGTGCTGGCCCGGGATTATAACCGGGAGGCCGAAAACGCGCTGAAGGCGTATGAATCCATGCCTGCCCGCCTGTTCTTGTCCAAGCCGGAGCTGTTCGAGCTGAGGGCGCAATAGGGGGTGGCGCAAGCCACGGGAAGGGGGATGGCTCCATGAAGAGGATTTGGACGGGGCTTACCGCGCTGGTGTGTGCGGCGCTGCTGTGCACGGTGGCGCTGGCGGACATCCCGGCAACGCCCAAGAATGTCCAGGAGCACGTGTTTGACTTTACGGCCAGCGCGGTGCTCAGCGATGCGGATATGCGCACCATGACCGAATATGCGGAGCGGCTGGAGCAACAGACCGGCGCCATCGCCGTAGCGGTGCTGGTGGACTTTTTGGATGGGCAGGCGGTGGAACTGTACGCCCATGATCTGTTCAACACTTGGGGCATCGGGGATAAAAATGAGAACAACGGCGTCCTGTTGCTGTTTGCCATGGGGGATCGCGATATCTATATCTATCCGGGCAAGGGGCTGGAAAAGCAACTGACCCCAGGGGCCATGGGGCAGATCCTGGATGACTACGCCATGCCTAAGTTGCGCAACGGCAACTATTCCGGCGGCGTGTGCGACGCCTTTTTGGAACTGTGTAACCGCGTGGCCAGGGCCAATGGCGCGCCCTTGTCGGGGGGCACCCGCACGGGGAATCGATCCGGTGCGCAGGATTACCGGCAGGAGAGCGAAAGCGAGGGCGGCGGCTTCCTTGGCACATTGATCATGATGCTGATTCTGTGGATGATCCTGAAGAATGTGTTCCGTCCCCGGGTCAGCCGTGGTGGCTGTTTCCCCTTTCTGCTGGGCAACTTCTTGGGCAGCCTTGGCCGTGGCGCTTATGGCCAGCCGCGGCCACCCATGAGCGGGTTCGGCGGTTGGGGCAATCTTGGCGGCGGTGTCCACCGGCCCGGCGGTAACCAATGGGGAAACTTTGGCGGTTGGGGCGGCAGTCGGGGCGGTAGTAGCGGCGGGTCCCGTTCCGGCGGCAGTTTCGGCGGGGGCAGTGGTTCCGGCGGCGGTGTAGGCCGCAAGTTTTGATCGAATCGATAAGGCAAAACAAAAAAGCGAGGCGGGCAGTGATGCCGTCACCTCGCTTTTCACTACTGTAGCTTTATGCTAATTCCAAATAGAGTTCGCCGAAGAGCTAGCGAGAGATTTTTTCGGCTGGCTAGGAGCCCGAGGGAGACGTAGCCGGCAGCTACGTTGACCGAGGCGCGACAACGCCTGCCGGTAAAATATCCGCTGGATCTCGCGTACATCCATTTGGATTTAGTATGATACTGCTCCTCATTTGATTGGCCGCATATCTCGCGGATCTTTTGCCGTCTGTCGTCGTCGCGGCTGCGTCAGCGTAGCTGCCGGCTACGCCACCTTCGGGCTCCCAGCATTAGCCCAGGTCAAACTCCGTGGCAAAATCCAAGGTGGCAAAATAGTCCTTGGGGGTTTGGGCCCGGCGGATCATCTGCACGGTGCCGTCTTCCTTCAACAGCAGTTCGGCGTGATGCAGCTTGCCGTTGTAATTGTATCCCATGGCGGAACCGTGGGCGCCGGTATCATGGAGGATCAGTACATCGCCGATGTCCACCTGGGGCAGTGAACGGTCGATGGCAAACTTGTCGTTGTTCTCGCACAGGGAGCCTACCACGTCATAGGTGTGGTCGCAAGGCAGATGATCCTTGCCCGGCACGGTGATGTGATGATAGGCGCCGTACATGGCCGGACGCATCAGATCCGCGGCACAGGCGTCCACCCCCAGGTACTCCTTGTGGATATGCTTTTGATGCAGCACACGGGTAATCAGGTGGCCGTGGGGGCCGGTCATAAAGCGCCCCAGTTCGGTATAGATCGCCACGTCTCCCATGCCCGCGGGCACCAGCACATCGTCATAGGCCTTACGCACCCCTTCGCCGATGGCGGCGATGTCGTTGGGCACGCCTTCCGGACGGTAGGGGATGCCTACGCCGCCGGAGAGGTTAATGAACGCGATGTGCGCTCCTGTTTCCCGTTGTAGCTCTACGGCGGTCTCGAACAGGATGCGGGCCAGGGCGGGGTAATACGCATCGGTATCGGTATTGCTGGCCAGGAAGGCGTGGATGCCGAAATGCTGGACGCCCAGGGCCTTCATCTTGCGGAATCCCTCGGTGAGTTGGGGACGGGTAAAGCCGTACTTTGCTTGGGAGGGGGTGTCCATGATGGCATTGTCGATGGCAAAGGCCCCGCCGGGGTTATATCGGCAACTGATGGTATCCGGCAGGCCGGTGAGCCCATGCAAATAATCGATGTGGGTGAAATCGTCCAGGTTGATGGTGGCGTTCAACTCTCGGGCCAGCACGTACTCTTCCGGCGGGGTCTCGTTGGAGGAAAACATGATTTGGGGCCCGCTAAAGCCGCAGGCCTTGGCCATGAGCAGCTCGGTATAGCTGGAGCAATCTACCCCGCAGCCCTCTTGTTGCAGCAGCTTTAGGATAAACGGGTTGGGCAGCGCCTTGATCGCGAAGAACTCGCGGTAGCCGGGATTCCACGAGAAGGCACCCAACAGGTCTCGGGCCGTGGCGCGGATCCCCTTTTCGTGATACAGGTGAAAAGGGGTGGGGTACGTTTGGGTGATGGTTTGTAGTTGGCCGGGGGTGACAAATGCTTGCTTCATGATGTGATCCTTTCATCGGTGCAATGTATATAGCATACGAACACAGGCAAATGCTGTCAAGATGCAGATGCTGGCGCCCAGGGCGAAATCCCTGCTCAAACAGGGAGTGTTTCGCTCCCTGCACAGAGCGACCAGGGCTTTGCGGTCGCCCTGGACCTTCGCAGCGCCGCTCTCAAAAGTAAATGATTCCACCCTGGCTGGTGCATTGGATCCGCGAAAGCTTGGATTGAGACGGCAGGCCTTTTCAAAGTGAGATGACATGGTATACTGGATTGGCATATATGCAAGGGGGGATGACCATGCTAGGTGACGACATGAGGATGTGCGAGCGACTGCGGAAAAGAACCATGTTTTGGCAAGCGCTGTGCGGGGTGGCGAGCGTGTCTGCGATGACGGTGTTCTTTGCTTTGCTGAATGAAGTAGACAACAGCACGCGCTCGTCCTCGCATTCGCCGGTGGTGGCGCTGGTGCTTGCGGGCATCGTCGCCTTGGGATGTTGGGCCATGGCGGTATCCTGTAAAAGCAAGTATTGCGCGGCGACGAAAAAGGCATTTCTCACCGGGGCGTTTCAACGCCGGTTTGATGAGCTTGTATATGAACCGGAGCAGGGATACACCAAGGAGCAGGTGGAGGCCACGGAACTGGTGGCGGAGGGCAATCGGTTTGATAGCGACGACCTGATGACCGGATCCCACCACGGGGCGCGCTTTACCCGGGCGGATGTGCGCATTCAATACCACCGCTCCTCCGGCAAGAGCAGCAGCACCACCACCTACTTCCGGGGATGGTGGCTGATCTTTGACTTCCATAAACGGTTCCGCAGCGACTTTCAGATTCGGGATCGGGCGTTTTCGTATCCGCGCAAACACGAAGGATTCTGGCACGAGTTGTGGCATGGCAAGTCCCGGTTCCACGCGTGGAGTGCGGTGGACGGGGCGTTCGATCAATCCTTTTCGGTCTATGCCGTGGACGACGACCAAGCCGACGCCATCCTTAGCGAACCCATGAAGCAGGCCATACTGGGCCTTCGGCACGAGCTGGGGGGAGAGCTGCTGATGGCCTTCCAGGGGGAGGAGCTGCACGTGGCGGTGCACACCGACGAGAACGCGTTGGAGCCCCCGGTGTGGGGCGCCATCGATCCGGAGGCGTTGGCCCGGACGGCCGATCAACAGGCGGACCTTATCGTGCGGGTCATCGAAGCCCTGGAACTGGATCGCACCCTGTTCGTATAAAGACACGGAGGATGACCGGCCGGCTGGGGCGCTGCCACGGCTTCCTACAGGCTCCTCGATCAGCGCGAAAATCTCTCGCGTGGCCAACGACTCTCTTTTGTGCGGTATCGCCCTTATTATGCTCTCCATCAAGCAAAACGTTTCGCTCCGACAGACGCGGTCACGGCGAACGCATTTAAATACAGATACTGGGAGTTGCGCTGCGAAGGAGTCCAGAGGGCGACCGCAAAGCCCTCTGGTCGACCGTGAGGGCGAAATACCCTCCCGAAGATAGGAGTTTCGCTCCTGCGGGAGCGACCAGGGGGGCTTATCGCTCGCCCCCTGGACTCCTTCTCTGCCAGTCTGCCAAATTTTAGGATGTATATGCGTTGGCCCTGCAGACGCGGTTTGCGTATTGCAGCGGCTATATGTGTGTGATACACTGTGCGTAAAATTTGGATAGGTACGGAGGTGATCACTGTGCCAACCATCAAAGACATCGCACGGGCGGCGCAGGTATCGGTGGCCACGGTATCCAACGTCATCAACGGCAAGCCCAATGTGGGGGTGGAGACCCGGGAGCGCATCCTGGCGCTGTGCAAGCAGATGCACTACCAGCCCAACATCCTGGCCCGCAACCTAAAAGGCGGAAGGACCAATACGGTGATGTTCGTGTTCAGCGATTTTCAGCGAAGTTTTTATCTGCGCGTGATCCACGGCATCAACGATTGCCTGATTGAAAATCACATCAGCATGATGATTTGCCCCCATACCACCATTGGCCAGTTCATGAAGAACGGCTTTGTGGACGGCATCATTGTACTGGATAAGAATATCAGCGATCAGCAGATTATGGAAGCCGCCTCCCGAGATATGCCTATTGTGACCATGGACCGGGTGTTGGATGCCCCCCACATCAGCTGCGTGGTGACCGACAACCATGCCAGCATGCATGCGCTGATGGAGCAGCTGGTGCAAAGAAACTACCGGCGCTTTCACTTTGTGGGGGGGCCCGTGCATACCGCCGACCACATGGAGCGGTATGAGACGTTTCGCAAGGAGTTGGATGCCCACGGCATTCCGTTTTCGCAGACGCAGTACTTCCAGGGGGACTACTCCCTGGCCAGCGGTGTGCGGGCCGGAAAGCTGATGGCGGTCAGCGACAACCTGCCGGAGGTAGTGGTTTGCGCCAACGATAACATGGCTGTCGGGGTAATACAGTGCTTCCGCGAAATGGGGATTGGGATACCCGGACAGGTGGCGGTGGCCGGTTTTGACGGGGATCCGCAGCCCCAACTAGCCCCGGGGTTTTTGACCACGGCCAACATTCCCCGGTACGAGATGGGCTATATTGCGGCGGAAACCTTGGTGGGCATGATCCAGCGCAAGGATGCCGCCATCGTGCGCAAAATCCCCGCCGCCGTGCAGTGGGGAGAATCCACGTAAAAATGCTTGTTGTACAGAGTGTGTAACGTTTCACTGCTGTTTGTCGAATTAAGCTAATTTGTACACAAATCGTCTCGAAAAAGCAATAACATGTCAGAAAATCCCCTTGACGAAGTGGATGTTTTGCTCTATAATGAGTGTAACGTTTAATTCACCGACCGACGTGAATTGTAGGAGGGGGATATCTATGTTTACCAAACGGATGCTAGGGATCCTGCTGGCTTGCACAATGCTCCTGACCGGCGTGGTCACCATGGCACAAGCCACGGAGCACAACACCGATGTGACGATCCAGATCTTCCAGAGCAAGGTGGAGATCGTGGAGCAATTGGAAGAAATGGCCAAGGAGTACACCGAGCTCACCGGCGTCAAGGTGGAAGTGTTGGGTGCTGTGGGCGACGGATTCCAGGATGTGCTGCTGGGCAAGTTGACCAGCGGCCAGGGCCCCACCATCTTTAGCTGCGCGCCGGGCGCTTCGCTGGAGAAGCTCAACTCGTACCTGTACGACCTGACCGACCAGCCCTATGTGGCCGACATCGCGGACGGCCTGGCGCTGACCATGGACGGCAAGGTCCTGGGCGTGCCCTATGGCGTGGAAGGATACGGCCTGCTCTACAACAAGACCCTGGTGGATCCTGCGAAGATGACGGACTACGACACCTTTGCCAACCTGGCCGCAGAGATCAAGGCCACCGGCATCGATTTTGTGGAGCTGAGCGACAAGAGCTATTTCCTGATCGCCCACATCCTCAACATTCCCTTTGCGGTGCAGGAAGATCCCAACGCCTTCCTGGCGCAGGTGAACAAGGGCGAGGTCAAGCTGGCCGATACGCCCGCGTTCCAGGAGTGGGCCAAGATGATGGATGTCATCCGCGCCAACAGCGGCAACCCCATGGGCATCACCTATGACGATCAGATCGCCAACTTTGCCACCGGCAAGACCGCGATGATCCATCAGGGCAACTGGGCCTATGGCATGTTCGCCGATTACGGCGTCACCTTCGATATGTCCATGGCGCCCCTGCCGCTGCTGGGCAACGATAAGCTGGCCGTCGGTATGCCCAATGCCTGGGTCATCAACAAGGATCGCGATCAGGCGGAAATTGACGAGGCCCTGAAGTTCTTTGAGTGGATGTTTACCAGCGAGCGCGGCCATGCGTACATCGCGAAAGAGTTTGGGTTCATCCCCGCCCTCAAGAGCGTGCAGGTCACCGACCTGAACCCGCTGTCCGCTGCCGTCCATGACTACACCGTGTCGGGCAAGACCCTGTCCTGGACCTTCCGCGATTGGCCCAACGCTTCCGGCCTGATCAACAATCAGCTGTTCCCGGTGGCGCAAAAGTTCTTTGCGGATCCGACCATGACCGGCGAGCAGTTCCTGCAGGAGTTGGACAAAGCTTGGGCTGAGGGCGTCAAGTAAGCCGGATTCATGCTGGTAGAAGCCATATAGCCGAAGAGGTATTTCACAGGCATATGCCTTTGAAATACCTCTTTTGGAAAGGAGCAGCCCCTGTGAACATACGAAAAAGCCCGTCCTATTACAGTTTTTTGCTGCTTCCCGCACTGATGATTGTGGCCTTCGTCACGGTGGTGATCGTACCGTTTGTGATGGGGATCGGGTACTCGTTTGTGCGGTGGAACGGTATCCCCGTGGAGCCCAAGGTGTTTGTGGGGCTGGATAACTATGCGCGCATCTTTACGGATGGCCGGTTTTTTCAGGCCGGGATACACACCTTGGTGTTTACGGCATGCAGCGTGGTGTGTACCAACCTGGTGGGGCTCCTGCTGGCCCTGGCGGTCACGCAACCGATCTTTGGCCGCAATGTATCCCGGGCGCTGTTCTTCGCGCCCTACCTGATCGGCGGTCTGCTGCTGGGCTATATTTGGAAATTCGTATTTGCCACGCCTTTTGCGGCCCTGGGGGAGGCGCTGCACCTGCCCCACATCTTTCACAACTGGTTGCTGCAGCCCGCTTCGGCCCTGGCGGCGCTGGTGTTGGTCAACACATGGAAGATGGCCGGGTACATCATGGTGATCTATGTGGCGGGCCTGCAAGGGGTGCCCGCCGACCTGCTGGAGGCCGCCAGCGTGGACGGCGCGTCGGGCTGGCAGCGTTTCCGGGCGGTGACGGTGCCGCTGCTGATGCCTGCCATCACGGTAACCACCTTTCTGACCCTGTCCAACTCCTTTAAGATCTATGACGTGAACCTGTCGCTGACCGGGGGCGGCCCCTTTAGCTCCACGGAGATGCTGGCCATCAACATCTATGCGGAGATCTTTCAGTCCGCCAACTTTGGCTATGGTCAGGCCAAGGCCATCCTGTTCTTTGCCTTTGTGGCGTGCATCACCCTGGCCCAGACCTATCTGACCAAACGCAGGGAGGTGCTGATGTGATGCGCAAGCCTGCACGGATCCTCAACGGGGTGCTGCTGATGGTGTTGGGCGTGTTGTACCTGTCGCCCTTTTACCTGGTGGTGGTCAACTCCTTCAAAAATCGGGCACAGATCACCCTCAATCCTTTGGGCTTACCCCCGGCGCTGGACTTTCAGTATTATGAAAACGCCATCCGCAAGATGAACCTGGGCAGCGCCTTGGCCAACTCCTTGTTCCTGACGGTGGTGAGCATCGCGGTGATCATCATCCTGACCGCCACCACGGCGTGGCTGATGGTGCGGCGTCCCAGCAAGGCAGGCAGTGCCCTGTTCTATGTGATGGTGGCCACCATGATCATCCCGTTTCAGGCGCTGATGATGCCGCTGATGCAGCTGATGGGCACCCTGGTGCGGGTGACCAAACTGCCGTTCCTCAACAGCTTTTTCGGCATGATCTTTATGAACGTCGGGTTCGGGTCGGGCATGAGCCTGTTCCTGTATCACGGGTTCATCAAGTCCATCCCGGTGTCTATTGAAGAAGCGGCCATGATCGACGGCTGCAATGTGTGGCAGTTGTTCCTGTCCATCGTGTTCCCCATGCTCAAGACCACCACCATGACGGTGATCATCCTGGATGTGATCTGGATCTGGAACGACTTTTTACTGCCGTCCCTGGTGCTGGCGTCCAAGGATCTGCGCACCATTCCGCTGTCCACCTTCTCGTTCTTTGGGGAGTTCACCATCCAGTGGAACCTGGCCATGGCGGGCCTGACGCTGACCATTTTGCCGGTGATCGCCTTCTATCTGGTGGCCCAGCGGTACATCGTGGCCGGGGTGGCCAGCGGCGCGATCAAGCAATGACACAAGGTGAACTGACTGACAACAGGAGAGAAGGCGCAACGACATGAACACATGGCAATTGACAGAAAACCAGCTGGGACAGGCGGATGGCCGCAAGTGGGAGTCCCTGTTCGCCCAGGGCAACGGATACTTCGGCTGGCGCGGAGCCTTTGAAGAGGATGATACCGGGGATCGGTTGGAAGGCAACTATGTCAATGGCTTTTATGAGACCTATCCCATTCGATATCCGGAAATCGCCTACGGTTACCCCGAGGAGGGGCAGACCATGGTCAATGTGATGAACGCCAAAATCCTGCGGCTGCGGATCGACGGCGAGCCGGTGCGCATGGTGCCGGAGCGCGTGGGGGAGTATGAGCGGACGCTGGACTTTCGCACCGGGGTACTGACCCGACGCTACGTGTTCACGGCCCCAGGCGGCGCGGTGGCCCGCGTTGTGTTGCGCCGGCTGATCAGCCAGCAGCGGGCGCACTGCGGTATCCTGGATCTGCAGCTGACGCTGCAGGGGCGGGGGGCCAAGGTGGAGATCGAATCCGCCTTGGACATCCACACCCACAACCAGTCGGCGGACAAGGATCCCCGGGTGGGTACCCACCTGCCGCAGGACTGCTTCGATACCCTAGACAGCGGCTGCGGCGAGGATATCCTGTATGCGGAGCAGCGCACCAAGCGCAGCCGCCTGGGCATTGCCTGCTCGGCGGTGCACCGGTTGGAGGGCGCGGCGGTTGCGATGACCCAGGGCCCGGGGGAACTGACGCTGGCCTATACCGCGACCCTAGCGGCAGGGGATACCCTGCGCCTGCAAAAGGCCATCGCCTACGTGGCCCAGAACCGCCCGGGGGAGGGGAGCCTGTTGCACACGGCCCAGGCCGAGGCGCAGGGCGCGATCAAGGCCGGGTTCGATATCCTGGAGGCTGAGAACGCCGCCTTTTTTGCCGCCCACTGGGCGCGCGCCGACGTGGTGATCGAGGGGGACGAAGTGCTGCAGCAAGGCCTGCGGTTCAACAACTTCCACCTGCTCCAGTCGGTGGGCCGGGACGGTCTGCGGAACATCGCCGCCAAGGGGCTCACCGGGGAGGGGTACGAGGGCCACTACTTCTGGGATACGGAGATGTTCGTGATCCCGGCGTTGCTGTATTGCCGTCCGGAGATTTGTCGGGAGCTGCTGCGCTATCGGTACGGGCGGCTGGATGCGGCCAGAGCCCGCGCCCGGGAGATGGGGCATAAGCGGGGCGCACTGTTCCCCTGGCGCACCATCGGCGGCAGCGAGTGCTCCACCTTCTTCCCGGCGGGGTCGGCCCAGTATCACATCATCGGCGACATCGCCATGGCGGTCAAAAACTATGTGCAGGTCACCGGCGACCGGGCCTTTTTGCGGGAGGCCGGGGCGGAGCTGTTGCTGGAGACCGCCCGCATTTGGGCCGATATCGGGCACTTCTCGCCCCTGCGGGAGGGGCAGTTCTGCATCGATTGTGTCACCGGGCCCGATGAGTATACCGCCGTGGTCAACAACAACTACTACACCAACCGCATTGCCCGGGAGCATTTGTGGTACGCCTGCAAGGTGGCCCGGGAGCTGGCGCAGGAAGCGCCGGAAGACTGGGCAGCCCTGCGGGCCAAGTTGGGGCTTGGTGAGGAGGAACCGGTCCTGTGGCAGCGCGCGGCGGACGCCATGTTCTTTCCCTATGATGATCAAGCCGGCGTAGCGCTCCAGGACGACAGCTTTGCCCACAAAGCGGAGTGGGATTTTGCCGGGACGCCCAAGGATCAGTACCCCTTGCTGCTGCATTTTCATCCGCTGGTGATCTCTCGCCACAAGGTGCTCAAGCAAGCCGATACCGTGCTGGCTGATCTGCTGTTCGATCAGTACCTGGATCGGGAACAGATCCGCCGCAACTTTGACTATTACGAGCCCCTGACCACGCACGATTCTTCCCTGTCCAGCTGCGTATACAGCATGGTGGCCTGCAAGATCGGTTACCTGGACAAGGCGTACAGCTACTTCCTGCGTTGCGCCCGCACCGATCTGGACGACCACAAGGGCAACACCAAGGACGGCGTGCACATCGCCAACATGGCGGGCACCTCGGCCTGCGTGCTCCAGGGTTTTGGCGGTTTGCGGCAATGGGACGGGGCCTTGCGCCTGCACCCACTGCTGCCCGCCCAGTGGATGCTGTACCGATTCGCGGTGTGCTTTATGGGCTGTTTGCTGCGGGTGGAGATCACCCGGGAACAGGTAACCTTGACCCTGGAGGAAGGCCAGACTTTGACCTTCCAGTGCTACGACGAGGCGGTGACGCTGGGGGCCGGAGAGACCCGTTCGCTGCCCCTGCAAGGAGGATGCGCATGAACCTGATCTATCTGCACACCCATGATACGGGACGTTATCTGCAGCCCTACGGCTGCCAGGTACCTACACCGCGGCTCCAGGCACTGGCGGATCAATCGGCGCTGTTTCGCAACAACTACTGCTGCGGGCCCACCTGCTCGCCCAGCCGCAGTGCCATGCTGACGGGCCGCTATCCCCACAACTGCGGTATGATGGGCTTGGCCCACAGGGGGTTCTCCATCGACTATGAACAGCACTTGGCCCGGTTTTTGCGCCGAAACGGGTACGAAACCGTGCTCTGCGGCATGCAGCACGAGGCGGCCCGGGCCGAGGATGTTGGCTACGACCGGGTATACAGCCACGACAAGGCGGCCTGCAAGCATGCCACGGAGTGGGACGAGGCCAATGGCGCGTCGGCCATGGCCTTCTTAAGGGAGCGGCACGACAAGCCCTTCTTTCTCTCCTATGGGCTGGAACACACCCACCGCCCCTTTACGGAGTTCGATGCGGACATTCGCCAGGAGGGCGTGCGGCCCCCGGCGCCCTTGCCGGACACGGCGGAGACCCGGGAAGATTTTGTTGGGTTCGCTACCTCGGCACGGCGTGCGGATCAGTGCATCGGCCGGGTGCTGGACGAGATCGACAGGCTGGGCCTGGGCGATGATACGGTGGTGTTGTACACAACGGATCACGGCATTGCCTTCCCGTGGATGAAGTGCACGCTGTACGATACCGGCATCGGCACCGCCATGATGCTACGTTATCCCGGCAATCCTGCCGCGGGGAAGGCCATAGATGCCCTGACCAGCCACATCGACGTGTTTCCCACCCTGTGCGACCTGCTGGGGATTTCAAAGCCGGACTGGCTCCAGGGCGTGTCTCTGCGGCCGTTGCTGGAGGGCACGGCCCCGGCGGTGCGGGAACAGATCTTTGCGGAGGTGGTGTATCACGCTTCCTATGAGCCGCAACTGGCGGTACGCACGGATCGGTATAAGTACATCCGCCGCATGAACCCGGAGCACACCACCCCGGCTTTGGCCAACGTGGACAACAGCCCCAGCAAGGATTACCTGATGGCCCATGGCCTGCGGGACATGCAGCTGGAGCAGGAGATGCTGTATGACCTGGTGATGGATCCCAACGAACGGCGGAATCTGGTGACGGATCCGGCATATGCGTCGGTGCGGACCGAGATGGCGGGGCGGCTGGATATATGGATGCGGGATACGGCGCATCCGCTGCTCAACGGGCCTGTGCAGCTGCCCAAGGGGGCCTTTGTGAACACACTGACCTGCGAGGATCCGGAGAGCACTGCGCCGGGGGATGTGTACCGGCAGGCGTAGCATGCTGTTTTGGCAGGGGCTGTACACCCAGTGCAGCCTCTCATTATCTGTACTTGCTGGGAGGGCGTACATGACAAAAGCGCGGGCGTTCTGGCATTTGGCGGTGATGTTGATCTTTGGTCAATGCTTCATAGGGGCTATGACTGTTGCCGCACCAAGTCCCATTACCCTGGTGGAGGGAATTTCTAGCGAGTCCATTCACGCGATTTGTGCGGATGGTGAAGGTGCGGCATACCTTTTGTGCGATGATGGCATATTGGTTGTGCGCGCCAATGGTATGGATATTGTTTCCTTGCCGGTGCCAGGGGATGGGCTATGTACCGTTATTTGGAGTAACGGTTTCTTGTTAGGGCTGAACCGAGAAGGTACCGTTATTTATCGACTGGATCAAGCAAAGTGGCAGCCATTATGCATGCTTCAAACGGCGCTTACTCCGCCTAGATCGGGTGCTGAGCTTTGGATTACACGTTGTATCGCCCAAGATGGGTACATGTTTCTGTCATATTTTGATACGGAGACAGATGCTGAGCGCACAATACGCATTGATCTAGCTACAGGTGTAAGCGTGCAGCTGCCCCAACAAGGGTTGTTAACCTTGCTGTGTCCATGGCAGCAAGGCGGCGTATTACTCATGGTGGAAATCGAAGGTGCATATGGTCTGAACGTCTATTCGGTGACGGAAGACGCGTTGACGCCCTACGGTATAGCGGGATTGCCCGCTTTATGGTATCGCGCGGCATATCACCCATCAAGTCAGGCACTTTTTTGCGCAGATGCGGCCGGACGCATCATGACCTATGTGCCGGGAGAAGCGATTCAACACATTGTTACAGTCGAGGGGCTGCTGGACATTGCACCGATCGAGGACAACTTGTTGTTGTTATGGACAGGAGAAGGCCTTTTCTTTTGCGATACGAAGTTGGCAGAAAACATGCCTGTCCTCGCCACGATGGGAATGGCCGGTAAGGATGCAGCGATGTTTTTCAGCGAATCAGGTATACGCGTTATTGATGCACAGATAGAACTGCTGTCGGCCTATGATCACTTTGTGCGATCTGTGCTTTCGCAGGATGACAGTATTGATGTATACGCTTTTTTGACGCGAGATGGCATGCGGATGATCAAAGAAAAGGGTTTTTTTGCGGATTTGCGTCAGAGCGAGACGCTGGCGAATCTATCTGCCGAACTGTATCCGCTGGTTTGCCGCGCGGTGGAAACGGAGGATGGACAAATCGCAGCCTGGCCACTGGAGATACAGATGGGGTTACGGCAAAATGAGATGGATGTAAGCCAATATGGTCTTTCGACCCCGAGCACCTTTGAGCAGATGCTCGATGTTGCTAAGGCGTTGGTAGATGACGGCGTTATGGACGATCCCAATGCGCGAATGTTTTCCCAACAGTCCTATAACCAAAAAGATATGTTGGAACACTTTGTCCAGCTTTATGTTCAGGTTTCGCGATTAACGGGTGCGCCGGTTCATTTTGATACACCGGTTTTTGAGCGGGTTGTGACGCGCATCTTGCAGGAGTTGCCGGTGGAGTCGCCTGAAATGGTCTCGGAAGGAGAAGGAGACCCGACGGTTTTTCGCCTCAATGTGGTGCCCTTCACCGTGCACGAGCTAGGGGACTATCCGCTTGCTATCAGCGAAGAAGCGCTGCCGACGATTGAAACTTATTGCCTTGTCGCAGTCATTAATCCGTATTCCAAGCGCATTCCAGAGGCATTGACATACTTGGAGTACATCGCCAGACAAAGGGATGTTTTCGCCTATTTCCTGTATGCAAGCATGACCGATCCTTTGGCGGACGGGGAAGTAACGGATGAAATCGCCGAGCTCACCTTAGGTCTGGCAGATGCGCAGCGCGATTTGCAGCAGGAGGATACCGCGGCGAACCGCAGATTGGTTGAGGAGCTATCGCAGCGGATCGAGAAGCTAAGGCAACGGTCGCTTCACGTGACGGCGGAGGATATTGCAAAATACCAGGAATATGCAGAACGCCTGTATATTTATGAATATGAGGAAGTGTATTACGATGATGAGATGGAGCGGTACGGAGAGCAACTATTTGGGGGCGTCATCG
>JAVBUS010000227.1:0-11697 GCA_031555125.1 Eubacteriales bacterium
GGCTGGCGGCCTGGTCCATGGCTCCCTCCCCCCCGTCGGGCCGCTGATCCGCCTGTACCGCGCTCTGTGCGGCAGGTTCGGCAATCGCGGGCGGGGTTGCTGCCCTTGGCAGGGCCGCCTGACTCTTTGTCGGGGCTTCCGCCTGGTACTCCGCCTGGACGTCCCGGCGCATGATTTGGGTCTGCTCGACGGCCTGATCGCTCTTTGGCGCCGTCATGTTCGCGCCGCCGGTGCCCAACGGACTATAGTGGAGCAACGTCGTGCCACCAAACAGGATCACCAGACCGGCAGCGATGCTGCCCCATGTCCGCCAGACACTCCGAGCCGCAGACTTATGGAAGGGAAGGGCAGCCGGGGTGTCATTGCCCTGTTGGGGCGTGTTGCGGACGGCCTGCCGCCACGCCTGGGCCGCCGCCTGCGGGATCGGTTCCTCCACATCCATAGAGCGGCAAATGCCAATGGCGCTCGTCAGCATGCGCGCTTGTTCCATGCAGTGGGGACAGGTCACCGCATGCTCCCGCATCTCCCGGGCCGCCGTCTCATTCAGCTCCCCGTCCAGCCACGAGTGAAGGAGGGCGTTAAACACTTTACATTCCATTACGCTCGCCTCCCCTCTGGCCTTTGGACGTTTGGCTGATCAAAAAGTTCCGGTTTTTTCACCAGGATAGCTGCCAGTTTCTCCCGGGCGCGATAGATCCGGGATTTAACGGTGCCTAGAGCGGTGCCCGTGGCTTCGGCCACGGCTTCGTATGACTCCCCCTGAATATCACGGAGCACCAGGACGCTTCTGGCTTCCGGCGCCAACTCTTGCAGCGCCTGCATCACGGCATCCCGCCGCTCCTGGATCACCGCGAGCTCCTCCGGGGAGTGGAGTGAATCCGCCGCAGGCTCAAACCCTTGCTCGCTCAGCGCGTCCAAGTAAGTCGTCTCTCGCCTTTTGACCTTGCGCAATGCGTCCAGGCACGCGTTGGTAGTCAGGCGATAGGCCCAAGTCGCAAACTGTGACTGGCCCTCAAAAGAGCTCAGCCCGCGCCAAATCCGCACCATGGCATCCTGGAGCGCGTCGCCGGCATCGGCCGGGGAACCCATCATGCGGAGGCATACGGCGTATAGCTTTCTCTCATAGGGCGCGACCAATTGTTCGAACGCGTCATTGTCCCCCTGCCGGGCACATGCCAGCAGGTCCTTCTCCTGCATGGAGTTCCCTCCTTATTTTGTATCTCACCTGTATCATACCATATTTATGCTGCCACACAACACCCCTTTTCTCTTCTTGCGTTGACAGTCCCTGCGCCGACGGCTATAATGAGCGACGTACACCAACACAGAACGGCCCCGCGCCGTGGAGGCATCATGCGAATCATTATCGTGGGCGACGGAAAGGTCGGTTACACGCTGGCCGAGCACCTCTCCCGTGAGCAACATGACGTGGTTATCATCGATAAAAACACTGCGGCGCTCCGCCGTGCCGACGATGCGCTGGATGTGCTGTGCATCGAGGGCAGTGGCGCGAGCGTCCGTGTTTTACAGGAAGCCGACGCAGCCCATGCGGATCTGTTGATCGCCGCCACCAGCAGCGATGAAATGAACATGGTCTGCTGTCTGTTAGGGCGCAAGCTGGGTGCACGGCACACCGTTGCCCGGGTAAGGGATCCCGAGTACACCCAGGAAATGCACCTGCTCAAGCAGGAACTGGGGCTTACCATGGCCATCAACCCGGAGCTATCCACCGCCAAAGAGATCGCGCGGATTCTGTGCTTTCCGCAGGTCAATCATATCGAGCCCTTTGCCCATGGCAAGCTGGAGCTGGCTGCTTTTCGCATGCTCCCCAGCGACAGCATCGTGGGCAAACCGCTGGTATCGGTGGTACAGACGCTACCCCCGGACATCCTTTTTTGTGCCGTGGAGCGCTCCGGCGAGTTGCTGATCCCCAACGGGGATACCACGTTGCTCCCCGATGATATCGCCCACGTCATCGGTCCGGCTACGGCATTGCACAAGCTATTCAAAAATCTGGGGCGGCCCAACACCAAGGTGCGCGATGTGCTGATCGTTGGCGGCGGCCGCATTTCCTATTATTTAAGCCGTGAACTGGCCCAGCACGATATGTCCGTCAAGATCATCGAGCTGGACAAGGATGCGGCGCTTTCGCTGAGCAGCGCACTGCCGGAGGCGCTGGTCATTCACGGCGACGGCACAGATCAGACGGTGCTACAGGACGAGGGCCTGGAACAGATGGATGCCTTTGTGGCGCTGACCGACCGGGACGAAGAAAACCTGATGGTCGCCTTGTATGCCCACGCACGGGGCCTGTCGAAGGTCATCGCAAAAATCAACCGCATTAATTACGCCGATATCATTCACAACCTGGGCGTAGACAGCGTGGTCAGTCCCAAGTTGCTGGCTGCGGATGCCATCGTCCGCTATGTGCGGGCACTGGCCAACAGCGAAGGATCGCCCATCGAGACCCTGGTACGCATCGTCCACGGCAAGGCGGAGGCACTGGAATTTTCCGTGTGTCCGCGTTCCAGCATGATAGGCCAACCGCTGCGCTATCTGCCGCTGAAGTCCGATGTGCTGCTGGCCGCACTGATCCGGGCCGAAAAAGTCATCGTGCCCCGGGGGGATACGGTGATCCAGGCGGGGGATCATGTCATTGCCATCACCCGCGCCCTGATGGTCACCGATTTGGACGGACTACTGGAGGATAGGGGCTAGCATGAATTACCGCATGATCCTGCGTCTGCTGGGCATGGTGCTGGCGTATGAAGGTGTACTGATGACACCCGCCCTGGGCGTCTCCTTGATCTACGGCGGGACGGACTGGTTGGCTTTCGTCTATTCCATCGTGATCCTTTTTCTATTGGGCTTTCCCCTCAGTCGCATCAAGCCCCACAGCCGTCCCATGCAGGCGAGGGAGGGCTTTGCCGCCGTGGCGATTATCTGGATCGTCATGTCGGTGGGCGGCGCGTTGCCCTTTTTGCTCAGCGGCGCCATCCCCCACTTTGCCGATGCGGTGTTCGAGTGCGCCTCCGGTTTTACCACCACGGGCAGCACCATCCTGCGGGAGATCGAGTCGCTTCCCCACGGCATTCTCTTCTGGCGCAGCTTTACCCATTGGCTGGGTGGCATGGGCGTGCTGGTGCTGGCGCTGGCGCTCCTGCCCTCGCTAGGCGCCGGTACGGTGCACCTGCTCAAGGCCGAGTCCCCGGGCCCGGCTCCCGGCAAACTGTTGCCCAAGCTGGGGCAGACCGCCAAGTTTTTGTACATACTATATGCCGGCATGACCGCCGCCCTGGTGGTGGCGCTGCTGCTGTCGGGCATGCCGCTGTTTGATGCCATGATCCACGCGTTTGGCACAGCGGGCACCGGCGGGTTCTCCAACAAGAACCTGTCGGTGGGCGCATACGGCAATCCTGTCATCGAGTGGATCCTGGCGGCAGGCATGCTGGCGTTCGGCATCAATTTCACGATCTACTTTTATCTGCTCAGGCGGCAGGCCCGCCGGGCGCTCAAGAGCGAAGAACTGTGGTGGTACCTGGGGTTGGTGCTACTGTTCTCGGCCCTGATCACCATCGAGGTACGACCGGACTACGATACCCTGGGCACCACCATCCGGCATGCCGTGTTCCAGGTCAGCTCCATCGTCACCACCACGGGGTTTAGCACCACGGACTTTAACGGATGGCCTATGCTTTCCCGGGCACTATTGTTGTTCTTAATGGCCATGGGTGCCTGCGCGGGTTCCACGGGCGGGGGACTGAAGGTCGCCCGGGTGGTGCTGCTGGGCAAGACCATCCGGCGGGAGATGGGTCGTTTTATCCATCCGCGCATGGTGCAAAATGTCAAGATCGATGGCCGCGCCGTCAGTGACGAACTGCCCCAACACGTGCTGATCTTCTTTGTGTCCTATATGGGCATTATCGTAATGGGCTTCCTATTCCTATCGCTGGACAACTTTGACCTGACCACCACCTGCACGGCAGTGCTTACCTGCATCAGCAATGTAGGCCCCGGCTTGGGCGTGGTAGGCCCCATGGGCGGGTTCGCAGACTTTTCTGCGGGCAGCAAGCTCATGCTGGCGCTCATTATGATCGTGGGCCGCTTGGAGATCTTTCCGGTGCTGCTATTGGCCTCCGGTCGACTGTGGCGCAAATCCTAACCAAACGATACAGGAGGGATGGTCATGGACAACCCCATCATCGGCTGGCTATTCGACACCGACGCCGTGCGCGTCTGCCCGGAGGGTGCGCCTTTTTGGTATACCTCCGGCAAGTTTGGCCCCTTCTACATCAATACACACTTTCTATACGGCAGCGAGACGGCTGCCAATGCCCTGCTGACCCAGATCGAGGATACCGCCAAAGTCCCGACGAGCCTGCCCGGGCGCATCGGCGATGCGGTGATGGCACAGACCGAGGCCGACCCACGCTATGACGCCGTCATCGCGCAATTGACGGCGCTGGCACAAGCGCTGGACGTGGATTGCGTCTCCGGCGGGGAGCGCCGGGATTTCTTCTTCTCGTTGGCGGTAGCACGGAACCTGCATCTGCCCCACCTGTCGATCTTTAAGGATGGTTCCTGCGTGCTGACCGACGCGGCACAGCGCACGGTGGGCCAGGATGTCATCCGCGTGGAAGGCATGCGGATGCTGCACATTGCCGACCTGGTTACCGAGGCTTCCAGTTACTTCCGGGCCTGGATCCCTGCGGTGGAAGCACTGGGGGCGCACATCGTACACTCCCTGGCGGTCATCGACCGGGATCAGGGCGGCCGCCTGGCGTTGGAAAAGGCGGGAATTCCCCTGCAGACCTTGGTCAAGATCGATGGGACACTGTTCGATGCCGCTGTGGCCTTGGGGGCGCTGACCCCTGCTCAGCGCGATATGGCGCAAGCCTTCCTGCTGGATCCCGATGGGTTCATGCGCGACTTTTTGCGGGCGCACCCCACTTATCTGCAGGACCAAATCGCATTGGGCGGCAAGGCCCGGGAGCGGGCTGAACGCTGCATCGCGCAAGGATTTGACCGCCTGTAGGAGGATGCCATGGTACTGCGGTACATCGTTCCATCCCATGAAGACAACCTTTCGCTGCGCGAGGTACTCGCGCGGCGTTTGTGTTTATCCACCGCCCAGCGCCTGGCTTGCCAACAAGGGGAAGGCATTCTGGTGGACGGCCGCCCCGTCCGCGCCCATACCCGGTTAGCCCCCGGGGCAGTGGTGACGGTGGCACTGCCCCTGCCCAATCCCATGGATGTACCCGTGGAATCCCCGATGGGCCTGTGCATCGTGTATGAAGACGAGGCGTTGCTGGTCTGCCACAAGCCGGCGGGCATGCTGGTGCATCCCTCCCACGCCCAATATCAGGGCACACTCCTCAGCGGCGTGCTGGGATACCTGCAACAGACCCAACAACCCCTATGCGCTCATCCCGTGCATAGGCTCGACAGAGGCACCAGCGGCATCGTGGTGTTTGCAAAGCACCCGCACGTACAGGCGCGCTGGATGGACGCGCTGCAGGCGGGTGCCGTGGAAAAGACCTATGAGGCCCTGACCCTGGGCACCTTCCCCGATGCCCAAGGCGACATTCTGTTGCCCATCGCCCGTGAGCAGCCCCAGGCCATGCGCCGGGTGATCCGCTCAGACGGCGCGGCGGCCCACACGCGCTATGCCGTGGTGTCCACCTTCGCCCTGGGGGATGAGGTTCTTACCCATGTACGCTTTCAGCCGATGACGGGGCGCACACATCAGCTGCGTGTACACAGCGCCGCCCTGGGCTGCCCCCTGCTGGGGGATCGGCTCTATGGCACGGAGGCCAGCGTGGCATTGTCTACCCGGCTGGGGCTGGAGAACCAACTGCTGCACGCGGCAGCGCTGGCCCTACCCCACCCCTTAACCGGCGAAAGGCTGCACATTGCATGCCTCGATCACCGGTTGGAGGAGGCGATATCAGCCCTCCTCACCCGGGGTGCCCGGTACCTGCACAGCGGGGATACCAGCCGATAACAAGGTCCGGTTGGCGCTCATGATCACGAACAAGATCACGATGAGCACGCCGGTACCAATGAACATCCACTCGATGCGCATCACGTCGGACAGCGGCCCAAAGAAGACCATCCCCAACGGAAAGCACAGGGTGGCCAGCATCTGCTGCAGGCTAAACACACGGCCCATGTAGGCCGGTTCGATATTCTCCTGCATCATGGTAACGGCGGGGGTACCATACACCGGCACACAGATCCCCATGAGCACCATGAGCGTTAGGAACAGATAGAAATGCATGGGGATGCCCGCCAGCAGGCACAGGACACCCAGAAGGATGGCGGCCAGGCTCATGGTGTGGATGCGGTTCTTGAGTCCGCCCCACATGGCGATCAAGGCCCCGCCGCACAGGGAGCCCGCGCCAAAGGTGACCTCGATGGCGGTAAGGCGCCAGAACTCGTTGCCAAAGGTGCGCTGCACCATCAGCGGGGAGAGCATGGCGATGGGTACGATCAAAAACATATGCACCACATAAAAGGAGAGCAACGTGCGAATCAGTTTGGCACGCCAGGTATACCGCACGCCGTCCAGCAGATCATGCATGGGGCGCGATTTTTCCGGATGCTCCTGACCCACATGGCGCGGGACGTCCACCCGGAGCAGGATGCCGATGCCGACAATGGCGGTAAAGACATCCACAAAGAAGATGGCTTCCAAGGAGATTTGGCTGAGCATCCAACCGCTGATCACCGGGGGCACCAGGGTTGTAAATGCCTGCGCACTGCCGTTGATGCCGTTGACCCGGAGCAGGTGCTCTTCCGGCACGATCTGGGGGAGCACTGCGCTGACCGCGGGTGCCTGGATGCCGGAGCCCACGCCACGAATGGCGGACAGCACAAATAGCAGCCACAGGGAGCGATAGCCCGCTAAAAAGGCGATGGCCATGCCCAAGGTGGCCACGGCAATGCCCGCATCGGAAAAGGCGATGAGCTTTTTGCGGTCGTAGCGATCCGCCCACACCCCGGCAAAGGGTGCGATCAGTGCCTGCGGTACCATGCCGCAGATGGCGCCGACGGCCATATAGCTGCCGGAGTTGGTCACCCGCATCACGTACCAGATCAATGCGTATTGCACCAGGGCAGAACCCAGCAGCGTCACCCATTGTCCGCCCAGATACAACGCCACGCGCCTTGCCCAAGGTTCCTGAAGCACCTGCAGCAGGGGAGCACGGGGCAACCGGTTCGATGGTTGCATATCGTCAACACTCCTTTACTGTGTCCGTTACCATAACCTGTGTCATTATGCCAGACTTGACACACCAATACAAGCGAACAATGTTTTTTTCATAGTATTCTCATGCGAACGGTCAGATTTGGATATACTACCGCCACAGTAGCGGCGTCATCGCCCTTTACGAGGAGGAACCTATGAGCAGGATCCATTGTGTGGATTGCGGCAGCGCGCACGACGCGCGGGAAATGCAGGGATGCAAGTGGTGCGGCGCGCAGGTTTGCACACAGTGCGCCACGCGCCAGAGTCAGTTATGTGCCGATTGCGCCGGACAGGATGAGCGCGCCGTGCCGGAATGAGCGTTGACAGGGACGGTCTTCCATGCTATGATACCCGCAGACGTACAAGGGAAGGGTGACGGGATGAAGATTTTTTCTTGCTAATGGTACCGCAGCGCAATGAGCGGCTCGCTTTTTGTGCTGCAGCAAGAAAATGTCTTTGTCTATGTGCTCTTTCCGATACGATGGCGCAGGCTTCTGCGCGTCGGTTTGTGTAGAGCGCCGCAAGAACATTTTCTTGCGGCGATTTTTTTGCACAAGGAGAGATGCCCATGGCCAATATCGTTGTACGACAATTATCCTTTTGTCATGAGGGGAGTTTTGTGCCCCTTTTTGAAAACGCAAGCTTTACCTTGGACACGGACTGGAAGCTAGGCTTTATCGGCCGCAACGGACGCGGCAAAACCACGTTCTTGCGTCTTTTGATGGGTGAACTGCCGTACCAGGGCAGCATCGTTGCCCCGGTGGCCTTTGCCTACTTCCCCTTTGAGGTACCCGCCAACCAGTATGAACTGCCCACCCTGGCGGTCTGTAAGCGGGTCATTGCCCCTTTTCATTTATGGGAGGCCGCCATGGAAGAAGCCGCCCAATCCCCCCAAGGGATGGATGCCTATGCCGAGGCCTATGAGCAGTATATAGCGCATGACGGCTATTGGATCGACGAGATGGTGGAAAAGGAGATCGGCAAACTGGGTGTGCACAGCCATGTGCTGGCCAGGCCTTTTTCCACCCTGAGTCACGGGGAGCGCAGCAAAGTGCTGCTGGCGGCCCTATTTTTGCGCAAGCAGCACTTTCTGCTCATCGATGAACCCACCAACCACCTGGATGTGCGGGGACGGGCGCTGATGGCCCAATACTTAGCTGGCAAGAAGGGCTTTATCCTGGTATCCCACGACCGCGCCTTCTTGGACGATACCATCGACCATGTGCTGAGCATCAACAAGAGCAGCATCGAAGTACAGCAGGGTACCTTCACCACCTGGTGGGCGAATAAGGAGCGACGCGATCAGCACGAGCAGGAAGAAAACGTGCGGCTGAAGCAGGAGATCCGCCGCTTGGCGGAAACGGCCCGAGAGAAATCCGACTGGTCCGACTCCCTGGAGCGCACCAAAATAGGCGGACACGTGTATGACCGGGGGGCCGTCGGTCACAAGGCCGCCAAGATGATGCAGCGTGCCAAATCCATCGAACAGCGCACCCAGCGGGCGGTAGATGAAAAATCGGCACTGCTCCACGACTTGGAGGTCAACGAGCCGGTGAAGCTGATCCCTCTGTCCTTTCATAAGGAACGGCTGGCGGAGGTCACCGATCTATCCATTGCCTATGACCCGCAGCGAAGGTTGTTTGACTCCCTGCGGTTTGAGGTGCTGCGGGGAGAGCGGGTGGCTCTTGTGGGGCCTAACGGCTGCGGAAAAAGCAGCGTACTCAAGTTATTATTGGGGGAGGCAATTCCCCACACCGGCACAGTGCGCATGGGCAGCGGGCTGGTGATCTCCACCGTGTCCCAGGGCACGGAGCATCTGTCCGGTTCTCTGTCCGCCTACCTGTCGGCCCACGGGCTGGATGAAACATTGGTCAAGTCCCTGCTGCGCAAGCTGGATTTTTCCCGTGAGCAGTTCGATTTGCCGCTGCACCGCTATAGCGAAGGGCAGAAAAAGAAGCTGCTATTAGCTTCTTCCCTGTCCCAGCAGGCGCATCTATACCTGTGGGACGAACCGCTGAACTTTATCGACGTACTATCCCGGATACAGATCGAGGAGCTGTTGCTGGCGTTCTCCCCCACGCTGTTGTTTGTGGAGCACGATCGGCGGTTTGTGGAGCGGGTGTCCACCAAGACGGTACAGATTGGGACGGTGTGATACTAGGATAACACCACACAAAGGAGAGTCGTTGGCCACGCAAGAGATTTTCGCGC
This sequence comes from Eubacteriales bacterium, assembly GCA_031555125.1. Lineage (GTDB taxonomy): Bacteria > Bacillota > Clostridia > Christensenellales > Aristaeellaceae > WQXF01. Next base: position 9,464 of record JAVBUS010000227.1, read on the forward strand.
TGATCGAGGAGGCTGTAGGACCGGAAGCGCGACAGCGCCAGACAGAAAAAATCCGTGAGATATGCGTCCAATCGAACGAGGCGCACTATACACAACAAGGCTGCTTCACGCGATGTGAAGCAGCCCTGTTGTCTGTGGATTAATAGTTGGTACCAAATAGCTTGTTTTGGGTCTTCTTGCCCGCCAGGCCATCCACCACCAGGCCGTTGGCGCGCTGGAAGCGCTTGACCGCATCATAGGTCTGATCGTAGTACAGACCGTCGATGTTGCAATTGTAGTAACCGGCATTCTTCAGCGCGGGCTGCAGGCGCGTGACGGCGGAACCGCGGCTGCCATAATGCAGATACACATACCCGCTGCTGGTGTTGGAGTTGGAAAGCGCGGAAGATCCGTACAGGATATTTTGGGTCTGGGCATCGGCCACGCCGGTGACGGCCAGGTTGTTGCGCTTCTGGAAGGCGCGAACCGCCGCTTCGGTCTGATTGCCGAAGATGCCGTCAATGGCGCCGTAGTAGTATCCCAAGTTGGCCAGGCGCGACTGCAGCGTGCGCACATCGTTGCCGCGGCTGCCATGGCGCAGCGTGGGGCAGGTACCGTTGCCGCCGTTGTTATAGATGCCAATCGCGCTTCCGCTATAGAGCAAGGTCTGGGTGGTGTCATCGGCGATGCCGGTAACAGGCAGACCGTTCATCAGCTGGAAGTTGCGCACGCCGGTCTGGGTGCCCAGGCCGAAGATGCCATCCACACGGATGGTGTAGAAGCCCAGGTTCTTCAGGGCGTTCTGCAGCGCCACCACGGCGTTGCCGGTCATACCGCGCATAAGGGTGGAATAACCGCCGGGCGTCGGCGTCACGCCGCTGCCGGGCACCACGATTTTGCTGGCGGTGCTGTCGCCGTTGCCGGGGGCAGGGGACACATTGTACTTGACCTGGACACCGTTGTAGGTGCCCGCCGGTACCGTCAGCTTAATGGAGAAGGTGCCTGCCGCGCTGACATACGCGCCGCCGGAATAGATGCCCACAGTGGCGGTGATGGGGGCGTTGGCCTTGCCCTTGCCTTCCACCACAACGTATCCGGTATACGGGGTCACCTTGGTGATGACGATGTCGTCGTTGGTCTTGGGCACCACAGTCCAGGGGGAACCCGTGGAGAATACGCCGGAGGGATTGCCATAGGTGGCTGAGGAGCCCACATAGGAGGCAATGACCTGGGTGTACACGCCCACCGGGATGCCGGTGATGGTCTCGTCAAAATTGCCGTTTTTGTCGATGACAAAGTTTTTGCTGGGGCCGCCCACCAAGTCCAACTTGGCATTGCCCTTCGCGGCGCCGGTACCGATGACACGCAGTTGATCACGGCCCACGATGGTCGCGGAGGTGATCACCAGGTTCACCGGACCGGGTACGGGGGTAGCGGTTGGCACCGGAGTAGCCGTGGGCACTGGCGTGGCCGTTGCGGGCACCGGGGTCGCCGTGGGCACCGGGGTGGGGGTCGCCGTCGCGGGAGGCGGCGTCACACCGTCAATGATCACCGTGGCCGACGCCGTGCCGGAGGCCGCACCGGTAACCGATACGGTGTACGAGGTACCCGCAGCCAGCCCTGAAGCCGCAGCCTGCGCGGAACCGCCTTCGCCCAACGTCAAGGCATTGGGAAAGCCGGGAATGGCGGGATTGACGGTCAGGGTGACCGCTTCAAAGTCCTGGCCGCCGGTAACCGTCAGCTCCAGCACACCCGGAGCCGTGCTTTGCAACGTCAGATACAGTCCCGCCGCCTGCGCGCTCGGCACCACTACCAGCGTTGCCATCAAGCAAACCGTCAGTACAAGTGCAAACCATTTCTTGAGCAACATAATTAGATACCCTCCCTGATTTTTTTCACAAACGGTCGGCATATCCTCTGTTATCCTGCCGGTCATTACCGATCCATCGCATGTGGAGCGTTCGGTCGCAACCTTGGTCGGGCTGCTTTTTCGCTCTTTGACTATGTGACGAACGAGGATTCCATTTTCTTTCCTCATCTGGAAAGAATTTTGTGGGAATGCCTGGCAGACCGCCGTGAACCCTTGGTGCGTCCACTACTATCCGTCATCTTATCACAAAAATTAATGTTTGTACATCATTTTGTCATATTTGGGTTTTCCATGGAAAAATCTGCGAACCCACTAGTAAAATTCTTCTAAACATGGTATACTGTGTCCAGTACCAAAGAAGAAGAGCCGCATAGCGTAACGCTTG
>JAVBUS010000205.1:0-7091 GCA_031555125.1 Eubacteriales bacterium
GTATCCGTCCTTGCCCAGGACCAGATCCCCCCGCTCGTCGTAGTACGCTTCCTCGGTGTTGCGGCCCTTTTCGTTGTATGCACGCTCCACCGCAGCATAACCGCGCTCGATCATCATGGGCTGCCAATCAGTGCCGTAGTACGCCTCACGCGACAGCTGGCCCAGGGCATTGTACTCGTTCTTGATCATGGCGAAGCCGCGCTGACCAATGGCGCCGTTGCCATTTACGTCGTAATACGCTTCTTCCACCACCCGGCGCATGGCATCGTACTTGCGGCTCCAGCCCGCATAGCCGTTGCTGCAAAGCAGGGGATTTCCGTCGATATCAAAGAAGGACTCCTTGGTCACGTTACCCACCTTGTCGTACTCGCGGGTCACCGATGCGTAGCCCAACTGGGCGTTGATCATGGCCTTGCCATCGTCATCGAAGTACGCCTCGCTCACCACGCGGTTCTGCTCGTCGTACGTGAAGGCGCGCCCGGAATATCCGGCGGTGTCTACCATAGACTTCATATCCGCTCCCAGATAGGATTCCTGCTTGACCTCGCCCTTTGGCGTCACCTTGTACTTGACCGAGGCATATTCCTTGCCCGTGGGCACCACAGGCATGTTATCGGCATCAAAGTAGGTGGCCTGGGTCTTGTGATGGTACTTGTCATACTCGTATGTCGCCTTGGCATAGCCCAAGGAACGGCACATGACCAGCTCCTCGTGGGTGCCAAGGTACTGCTCCAGGACAATATCTTTGCCCTCATACTTGTAGTCGATCATGGCATAGCCATCGGGCTGCATCAGCAGCATTTTATCGGCACCATAGTACCGCTTCTGCCGCACTTGGCGGGCATCGTTGTAGTCGGTTTCGATGGACGCGTAGCCGCTGGGCTGGACCACAAGCTGCTCTTTATCATCATAATACGACTCGCGGGAGATCAGGTTGCGGCGCTGGCTATGGTACTTATACTCCACCTTCGCATAGCCAAAAGGCTGTACGAGCAGCTCCTCCCGGGCACCGCGATACTCGATGGCGGTCACGCGGTTGTAGTCGCCGTAGCGCATCAGCTTGATGGCATATCCGCGCTTGGCCACGATCGGACGCCCCTTTACATCAAAGAAGCGCTCGGCCACCATGTGGTTCTTTTTGTCGTACTCGTACTGTACGCGGGCAACGCCGTCCATCTCGTTCAGGGTGGGCTGCTCGTTTTCGTCAAAGTACTCCTCGTGATCGATCATACCCTTCGCGTTGTGGGTAGTGAGCCGTTTTAGGTACAGGTCGCCCTTGGTGCCCTCGCGGACACCGTAGTATTCCACGGTGTTGGTGTACCCTTTTTTATAGGTGAGCATCTTGCGGGCAAAATCACCGTTGAGGGGGATCACATGCTCCTCTTCGGCGCCAAAGTACTCCACCATGTACAGCCGCCTGCTCTTATGGCGGTTGTTCATGCGGGCATACCCCTTATCCTTGGCCACGGCCGGCTTATCGTCCGGCGTCCAGTACGCGTTTTCCAGCAAGGTGCCGTAGCCGTTATATACATTCGTCTCGTAAGCGTAGCCCTTGCTGGGCAGCGTCACCAGCTTATCCTGGGTGTCATAATAGGAGATCTTGGTGGGCAAGAACCGCCCGTTGAGCTCCTTGACATAGTAGCAGTATCCCTCCGCGTTGAGGATGCGATTGCCCTTGGCGTCCACCCAAGTCTCCTGGGCAAGGTGTCCGTGCTCATACCGCTTTTCGGTGGGCACGCCTTCGGACTGCGTGTCCTGTGCCGTGGGCGCGGCAAAGCCCGCCGTCACTTGGCATAGCGTGCTAAGGCACAGCAAAAGCAAAGCCATCAGCATGGCCATGCGCTGCGTGAAGCCGTGGGAATGTGTATGGTGTGTCATAGTCTTCCTCCTCACGGGACGCACCTTGCCTTTGCAAAGGGCGTTTGCTCCCATTGTCCTTTACGATACGCACAGTATAGCACACATTCACTTAAGAGTTTTTTAATTTGTTGTTCATAATTTGGTTTTATTTTGCATTTTCTGCAGGAATCCGGTCTGTTTTGTCCAATATGTGCTTGTTCACAAAAATGACAGGAGGCAATAATGTTGAACAAACTGTGCAGCGATGTGCTGCTGCATTTACAGGCGCATCCCTACACCGTCCAACGGGCATTGGCCCTTGCTCTGGGCTGCTCTTTGGGTGCCGTCAACGAAGCTCTCCGCACCTTGTGCGCCGCCGCCCTGCTGGACGACGGGTACCACTTGACCGATGCCGCCTACGAGCTGTTGGCGGCACATCAACCCCGCAACGCCATCCTGCTGGCGGCGGGTACGGGCATCCGCATGGTGCCCATCCACAGCGACGTGCCCAAGGCCCTGATTCAGGTACATGGCCAAACCCTGATCGAGCGGTTGATCCATCAACTGCAGGCCGTGGGAATCCGGGACATTACCGTGGTGGTGGGCTACCAAAAGGAACGGTTTGAGCCGCTGATGGATGCCTATGACGTGCGTGTGGTGGTTAATCCGCTATACGCCCAGCGCAACAACCTGCATTCCCTGGCGCTGGTGGCATCCCGGTTGGACAACACCTATGTGGTGCCCTGTGACCTGTGGTGCAAGGAGAACCCCTTTGCCACCCACGAGTTGTATCCGTGGTACATGATGCATCAAACCCCCAAGGAAGGCAGCCCGGTGCGGATCGCCCGGGGCGGTGCGCTGACCCCCACCCGTCCGGGAGAGACCGGTCACAGCATGCTAGGCATCGCCTACTTCCCCCGGGCCGAGGCCCAGGCCTTGCGGGCCAAGCTGCTGGACATGGATACCGGCAATACGCACGCCGCTTGCTTTTGGGAGGATGCGCTGCTCCGGGCAGACACCGCTCACCGCACATTGGCGTTTCCGCTGCTGGCGCACATAGCGGAACCGGGAACGGTGCACGAGATCAACACCTATGAGCAACTGCGGCAACTGGATCCCCAGTCTTTGCAACTGCGCTCCCCGGCTATCGACAGGATCGCCGACGCGCTGGGGGTGCCCGTGGGCGAGATCGAGAACATCACCGCGCTGAAGAAGGGCATGACCAACCGTTCCTTCCTATTTTCTTGCGGGCATCGGCGTTACATCTTCCGTATCCCGGGGGAGGGCACGGACAAGCTGATCAACCGTTACCAGGAACACGCGGTGTACCGGCAGATCCTGGGGCAAGGGCTGTGCGAGGAAGTGCTGCACCTGGACCCTGCCCACGGATATAAGCTCAGCGTTTTTTTGCCTGGCGCCCGAACATGCGACCCAAACAATGCCCGGGATGTTTCGGTCTGCATGGCGCTGTTGCGGCAGTTCCACGAAAAAAGGCTATCGGTGGAGCATACCTTTGACCTGTTCGAGCAGTTGGCCTTTTACGCGGGGCTACGGGACGCTCCCTCGGCCTATGCCGATCACGGAGAGGTCACTGCGGCGGTACTGGCGTTGCGCCCCTTTATCGAGGACATGCGCACGGGCTGGTGTTTAACCCATATCGATGCCGTGCCCGACAACTTTTTGTTTGTGCCCGACGGGGAGGGACAACGGGTGCTGCTTATCGACTGGGAGTACGCCGGCATGCAGGATCCACACGTGGATGTGGCTATGTTCGCGGTGTATGCGCTGTACGATCGCGGCCAAGTGGATATGCTGATCGACGCCTATTTTGGCGAGGCGATCACCGACATCCTGCGCACCAAGGTATACGCCTATATCGCGGTATGCGGTCTGCTATGGAGCAACTGGTGCGAGTACAAGCAGTCCCTGGGGGTGGAATTCGGCGAATACGCGCTGCAGCAATACCGCTTTGCCAAAGAGTACGCCCACCGGGTGCACCGGCTACTGCGCAACAAAAAGGAGGAAGGCCCATGATCCATCGCGCCGAGCGTGCCATCATTGTGGCGGCGGGTGTCGGCCAGCGCTTGCGCCCGGTGACCCTGACCACACCCAAATCGCTGGTGCCGGTGCAGGGCGTGCCCTTGATCGATACCGTGGTGCACGCGCTCCACGCCCAGGGAATCCACGAGATCTATGTGGTGACGGGCTACCTGGGGGAGCAGTTCGTGCCCTGGGCGGCCCAGTATCCCGGCGTGACGCTGATCCCCAATCCGCTGTATACCACCTGCAATAACATCTCCTCCCTCTACGCCGCCCGGGCGCATTTGCGCAACGTGATCATCACCGATGCGGACTTACTGATTCGCACCCCTGCCATCTTTGCCCGGGATTTTGTGCGCTCCGGCTACTGCTGCGCATACACCCGGGCAGAAACCCGGGAATGGCTGCTGCGCACCGATGCACAGGGCGTGGTCACCCACTGTTCCCCCACCGGCGGCGCCGACGGATGGCAGCTGTTCAGCGTCTCCTTCTGGAGCGCGGAGGACGGGGCACGGCTACAGGAGGACGTGGCCCACGCCTTTGTGACACAGGGGCATACGGGCGTCTATTGGGACGATGTAGCGCTGACACTGTATCCCCATCACTATCAGTTGGGCGTGCGGCCTATCGCGCCAGAGGACATCCAGGAAATCGACACCCTGGACGAACTGTGCCGGATCGATCCTACCTATCGACATCATCAGGAGGGCATCGTCCTATGAGCAAACCTCGTCCGGCATCCGCAGAGGGTCTGCGCCAACGCATCGACTGGATTGCCACCCTGGTCCCCCTGCTGGGCATCGTGCTTCTCTGTGCCCTGTTCATGCTGCTGCCCGAAGCTTCTCTGTCCGTGCTAAGCACGGTGCGGGACTTTTTGGGGAACCAGAGCGGCCTGTACTACTTGGTGGTAGGCCTATCGTCCCTGGGTGCATCGCTGTACATCGCCTTCTCCCGCTACGGCAAGATTCGCCTGGGCGGTAAGGAAAAACCCCAGTACAGCAACTTTGCCTGGGGAACTATGATCTTTACCTCCACCATGGCCGCCGATATTCTGTTTTATTCTCTGTGCGAATGGTCACTGTACGCCGGTGAATCCCACGTAGCCACCATGGGCGGCATGCAGACCTGGGCCTCTACCTATCCATTGTTCCACTGGGGGCCTATCCCCTGGAGCTTTTATATGGTATTGGCGGTGGCCTTCGGCTTTATGCTGCACGTTCGCGGGCGGGATAAGCAAAAGTTCTCCGAGGCCTGCCGACCCATCTTGGGCCGCCACACGGACGGCCCCCTGGGCAAACTTATCGACCTGATCGCCATCTTTGCGCTGTTGGCGGGTACCGCCACCACCTTCTCCCTGGCCACCCCGTTGCTATCCGCCGCGGCAGGCTCGGTGCTGGGCATCCCTGTGGGTGTGGGCTTTACCATCGTCGTGTTGCTGGTCATCGCCGCTGTGTACACCCTGGCGGTATGGTTTGGCATGCACGGGGTATCCCGGTTGGCCACGGTGTGCACCTGTCTGTTCGGCACGTTGCTGTTCTATGTGCTGATCTTTGGCGGCCAAGCCCGGTACATCCTGGAGACCGGTTTCACATCCCTGGGCACGCTGACACAGCACTTTATCGGCCTGGCCACCTGGACCGACCCCCTGCGGGAAACCAACTTTCCACAAAGTTGGACCATCTTCTACTGGGCGTACTGGATGGTATGGTGTGTGGCCACGCCCTTTTTTATCGGCACCATCAGCAAGGGGCGCACTGTGCGCGGCACCGTGTTAGGCGGCTATTTCTGGGGCTTGGCCGGCACCTACACCTCCTTTATCGTGCTGGGCAACTATGGCCTGTCCCAACAGATGCATGGCCTGTATGACGCGGTGGGCGCACTGGCCGGTGGCGCGGACCTTTCCGCCACCATCCTGGGCGTGCTAAACACCCTGCCCTTCCCTGCCTTTATTCTGGTTCTGCTGGCGGTGACCATGGTGGCCTTTTACGCCACCACCTTTGACGCGCTGACCATGGTGATCTCCTCCTATTCCTATAAAAGATTGCGGCCCGGTGAGGAACCGGACCGCAAAGTACGCGCCTTTTGGGCGGTGTTGTTCATTCTGTTGCCCATCGCGCTGATCTTTAACAGCCAGTCTATGGAGAGCCTCCAGTCTGTGTCCATCATCGCGGCTTTCCCCATCGGTATCATTGTGGCGCTGATCGTGGCCAGCTTCTTAAAGGACGCCCGGCCCAAAAAGACCGACTGACACACAAAAAACGCCTGCCTTGCGCATACCCTTTCTCACAAGGAGGAGAGGCCCATGCGTAGGCAGGTTTTTGTTTTGATGAAGGAACTTTCCAAGGTCTTTCGATACCGCGATGTCCCGGTGCTGACCTATGACATTCACTATCCACAGTTCGTCTCCCCCGCCCGCAGTCTTCCACTGGATCGCATCAATGCGCGTTACCGGCATCGGGCAGTGGCCTTTGCCCAGTATGCCCGGGATACGCTGTACCCCCAAGCCGCGGCGGATCTGGCGGCCCGCAGGTCAGAAGAGTACCCCTTCAACCCCTATGAGGCGCGCATGGACAGTACCATCACCCAGTTGGAGGATTGCCTGCTGAGCCTGTACACCGATCAATACACCTTTACCGGCGGTGCCCACGGGAACACGGTGCGAATCGCAGACACCTTCGACCTGCGCAGCGGGCAGGAACTGCCCCTGGCCGCGCTGTATCCCGGCGGACAAGTCAACACCACCGCCATCTTGGCCCAAATCCGCGCCCAGATCGCCCAGACACCGGATATCTACTACGACCTTTCAGAAAACGCAGTGGAAGAGACCTTTCATCCTTCGCAATTCTATTTGACGCCCCAGGGTGTGACCTTCTTTTTTCAACAATATGACATCGCACCCTATGCCACGGGGATCCCCACCTTTAGCTTCCCCTACGAGGAGATCGGCGCGGTACGGCCCACCTGTGGGTGGCACTAAAGCTTAGGAGCCCTGGGTTATCTGCCCACGCCGTGCAACTTCCCCTCCGCAATGGCGGCGCACAGGGCGTACCATCCCTTGGCCACCCGCACACCACCGATCCCGTTGAGGTGCCCGCCGTCGTTGGTATAGGCCCGCACCATCTGCTGGGCATCCGCAGAGGTATCCGGCGCGGAAACCGCCAGGGACATCTTTCCGTCCGCGTCATAGGCCTCGATATCCGCGATGTCCAGCA
>JAVBUS010000056.1:0-8148 GCA_031555125.1 Eubacteriales bacterium
ACGAAAAACCTCCAAAACAACACATTCCCATTGACAACCCCCACAATATGCGCTACCATAAGCCCCAATTCCATACAAGCACGACAGTTCGAAAACCTCCTGTCGCTAAACAAAACTAGGTGCAAGCCGGGCAGCGCTCGGCCTTTCGTTTTGTTGGCTGCGGCGGGTATAACGACCTGCGCGGCCATTTTTTTGTCAGGAAAGGAACCCCTCACATGCTAGAAGACTTCGACCCCATTCGCTACGCCGTGATCACGGAAAAGAATCCGCGGGAGATCGTCATGCTCCGGGGCACCGGCTGCGCATGGCGCAAATGCCGCTTCTGCGACTATCACTTGGACTGCGACCCGGATCCGGCCCAAAACTTCGCCCTGAACGGGGCGCAACTGGACAGTGTCACCGGCCTGTTTGGCAAGCTGGAGGTCATCAACTCCGGCTCCTTCGTGGATCTGGACCCCGCTACCCTGGACAAGATCGAAGCGGTGTGCCTGGCCAAAGGCATCCGGGAACTGCACTTTGAATGCCATTGGAGCCACCGCGATCAGGTGTCGTGGCTCAAGGCCCGCTACGCCGACAAGGGCATCCTGGTCAAGACCAAGATCGGCGTGGAAACCTTCGATGCCCTGTTCCGGGAAAGCTACCTGGTCAAGGGTATCGACACAGACGATCCGGCGGCCATCGCGGCCTATTTTGACGAATGCTGCCTGTTGCAGGGCCTCCCCGGTCAAACCACGGACACCATGCTGCAGGACATCGCCACAGGCCTGCGCTATTTTGAGCGGGTCTGCGTCAATATCATGCAGGAAAACGCAAAGCCTATCAAGCCGGATCCCCGGGTCATCGCCGCCTTCCGGGACGCTGTGCTGCCCTGTTATATCGACGATCCCCGGGTGGACATCCTGATGGAGAACACCGCATTTGGCGTAGGAGGCGTAACCACCCATGAGCAATGAAATCATTCTGATCTTTAGCGTTGCGCTGATCTTTGGCATGACCCTGGTATGGTATATCCTGTTTGGCATCAAGGGCCTGATGTGCTTTACGGTGCTGGCCACCATTGCCGCCAACATCGAGGTTCTGATCCTGGTCAACGCCTTCGGCATGCCCCAGACGCTGGGCAACATCCTGTTTGCCTCCACTTTTTTGATCACCGACATCTTGAGCGAAGTCGCGGGCAAAAAGGAGGCTAACAGGGCCGTCAATATCGGCATCATGACCTGCGTCACCTTTGTGCTGCTATCCCAGTCCTGGCTGTTGTACACCCCCAGCGGGGAGGACTGGGCCTTCCCCAGCATCCTGGCTATCTTTTCCAACACGCCCCGGATGATGATCGTGGGCTTGGTGGTGTACGCCATCGTCCAGCGGATAGACGTGTGGCTGTATCACCGGTGGTGGGATTTTACCCAAAAAAGATTTGGCACCCACAGGGGCTTTCTGTGGCTGCGTAACAACGGCTCTACCCTAATCAGCCAGCTGCTCAACACCGGGCTGTTCACCTTGGGTGCCTTCTGGGGTATCTATGACCCGGGGACGCTGTTGTCCATCGCGGTGTCCTCGTACATCATTTTCGTGTTCACCAGTTTGCTGGATACCCCCTTTGTCTATTGGGCCCGGATGATGAAGGAGAAAAAGCTGTTTGCTTGCGACGGCGAATCCTAAGGTAACACCGCATAAAAGAGAGCAGTTGGCCACGCGAGAGATTCTCGCGCGGATCGAGGAGCCTGCAGGAAGCCGTGGCAGCGCCACGGCGACCGGAAGCGCGACATAGAGCCGCACGAAAAGATCCGCGTGGACGACTACTCGATTTGCGCGGTGCTGCCCTATCTCTTTTTCCCACCCCATGCTATAATGAATCCATCTTTATCCTACACGCAGGAGGCCCCATGCATCAACGAAGGCCATGGCATAAAGGCGTCATCGCCGTACCCATCAGCCTGCTGCTGCTGATCGGCTTTCTAGTGGTCACCACTTGGATCGATCCCCCGGTGAACTTTCCGGATCCCGGTCTGGAAGCCGCTGTCCGAGAGGCCCTGGAGCGCCCCAGCGGGCCTATTTATTACGCCGATGTGCGGCGCAAGGCCAAGCTGGACGCCTCTGGTCGGGGCATCGCATCCCTGGCGGGGATAGAACACTTCCACGGGTTGGACGAACTGATCCTGACCGGCAACGCAGTGACCGATCTGGCCCCCCTGGCAGGGCTGGAACATTTGGCCACAGTGACCCTGCGGGACAACGCGTTGGAAGATCTGACTCCCCTGGCGGGCCTTTCTCACCTGCGCAAGCTGGATCTGCGGGGCAATCGAGTCAGCGACCTATCCCCTTTGCAGCACCTGGGTACCCTAACGCACCTGAACCTGCGGGGCAATCCCGTCACCGATATCTTGCCGCTATCCGGCCTGACAGGCTTGAAGCACCTGAATCTGCACAGCGCCACCGGCATCCGGAGCGTGGTGCCCCTGGCCACCTTGACCAACCTGGAGGAGCTGATCCTGCGGGATGTGCCCGTGGGCGATCAGGCCGCTGTCCTGGCGGGCATGCATCGTTTGGAAAGCCTGAACTTGCGGGGCACAGGCATTGCTGATGCCACCGTAATCCGGGATCTGTTGGCGGCCGGTGCGTTGGAAGATGTCCCGGCCCGCAACCGATGGGGCACCCTGGATCTGCGGGATACGCCGCTGCTGGCCGACGCTGCCGCCCTGGACCTGCTAAAGCCCTTTTGGCAGCGCATCACGTACCGCTACCCCGATAGCCTGGGCAGCTATCCCACCCGGCGGGTGGCCCTGCCGGTACCCTCCCTGCCCGGCGGACTGTATGCCGACGCGCAGCAGATTACCCTGACGGCAGAACCAAACGCCGCCATCCACTATACCCTGGACGGCACCGAACCCACCCAGGACTCCCCCTGTTACTCCGGGCCAATTGCTGTGGAAGGCACCACGGTGCTCCGGGCGGTAGCCGTGGCGGAAGGTGCCCAAAGCAACATTCGCACCGTCACCTATCTGGTGGGCGTGGAAGCGTACAGCATGCCCGTGGTGTCGGTGGTCACACCGCCCCAGGGCCTCTTTGATCCCCTCACCGGCATCTACACCACCCGCAATATGGAGATGCGGGGTGAAAAGTGGGAGCGGGCCGCCCACGTGGAGTACTTCCCCCAGGAGGGGGGCCAAGGATTTGCCCAAGATGTGGGCATCCGCATCCACGGCGGTAACACCCGGGCCTATCCCCAAAAGTCATTGCGCCTGATCGCCCGGGCCGACTATGGCCGGGACGCCTTTCATTATCCCTTGTTCCCCCATCTGATGCGGGAAGACGGCAGGCTTTTGGATACCTTTGGCACCTTGGTACTGCGGGCCGGGGGCAACGACGCCGCCGGCAACGAGAACAACGGCACCCTGTTGCGGGATCCCTTCCAGCAAGCACTGGTCGCCGACCTCGATCTGTTCGACACCCAGGCCTCCCGACCTGTGGCGTTGTTTCTCAACGGCAAATACTGGGGCTTGTATGCCCTGCAGCAGACCTATGATGTCCGCTACCTAGCCGAAACCCACGGCGCGGCACCCGAGGATATCTCCATTTTGGAGATGGACGCCTTGGTGCGGGCGGGCACCGACGCCGACGCCGCCGACTACGTGGCCCTGCGCACCGATGTGGACACCTTGGACATGACGGATCCCACGGTCTACGCCACGGTACAAGCCCGCATGGACGTGGAAAGCTTCGCTGCCTACGTGGCCGCCGAAGCCTACTTCGGCAACACCGACTGGCCTCAAAACAACATCAAGTTCTGGCGGCGGCGCCTGCCGGACGGTCGGCACACCCCTTGGCGCTGGATGCTCTATGACGTGGACTACGGCTATTTCCTTTCTTTCGACAGCGAGTGGCCCGGGGCCTACGCCAGCAAACTCGATGCCCGGATCGGCGCGGAGCGGGACCCCTTTCCCCGTCTGCTGCGGGTAAGCAGCGATTGGGGCGTCCCCTGGCCCAATACCCTGCTGCGCGGTCTGCTGCGCAACCCGGACTTCCGCACCCTGTTCCTCGTCACCCTGGCCGACCAGCTCAACACGGTCTTTGCGCCCGACAAGGCCCACGAGGTGTTGGACGCCGTCGCCGCACAATACAAACCGGGCATCCCGGCGCATTACGCGCGTTGGCTGCCCGGCTACGATCCCGCCGATTGGGACAAATACCTGCAGGTGCTGTATGATTACGCGACCCTGCGGCCCGATGCCCTGCGCCGCCACATCGTGAAGGCCTTCGACCTGGCCGGAACGACCACACTGACCGTGACCGCCGATGCGGGAGGGCAGGTAGCGGCGGGTACCGCCATTGTGCCGGAAACAAGCTGGCAAGGGACATTCTTCGTGGGTGTGCCGGTCACACTCACCGCGAAACCCGCGCCGGGTTACCGATTCACCGGATGGGAAGACGACCAAGGCGCCCCGCTCTCCGGCGATGCGGTGTGGACCTTGGTTCCCGGGCAAGGCGACGTACACATCCGGGCGCGGTTTACTCAATAGGTGCCAGCTCATAGGGCAGCGGATCCAGCGCTTGAATGGCCTGCACACAAGCCCGGAAGGCAAGATTCTCTACCCCATCGCCTTCCTTTTGCATGCTGCCCTTCGCCGTATGCACCGTCAAGCACTCGTGATACCCGGGGATGTATTCGCCGGACACATTGGCGGGCAAATCATAGAACGCGTTGTCCGCGAACAGGCGCTGGCAAGCGGGCAGCGGCGATACTGCCAACTGCGATTCCGCCGTGAAAACACACTGTCCGTCCATGTCGATTTCTTCAATGAGGATGCTGTCGGCAAACACGGTAACCTGCCTGGTCACCATCCCGGAAGCGGTAGCGATGGCCGGGCCGATGCGGTAGACGATATGGGTGATGGGGTTTTCGTCGGTGGGCGGCGTGCGCTGGGCCACAGCGGTGCGCATCAACTCACAGCATGCCTCAAACACAGGGTTCTGCGGTGTCCAGCCGCCCTTTTTGACGCTGCCGCGCCCCGTGACTACCTCCAGGGACGCGTAGTATCCGTCCTGGGCATCGCTGGACACATCGTCGGGCAACGTGAAAAAGCCTCGCAGTTGCAGCACGCTATACAGATCCGGCAACGGCGAGTGTTCATAGGGATAAACGTCCGTACGCAGCACCTGGCCCAGGTCAGTGGTCTCTTGCACCGTGATGCCGCCGGCATCCGCCGTGATGGTGGTGGTGATCATCTTACCCGACTCGCCCCAAGCCGGCGTGTCGGTGTAGATGATTTCGATGACCTGAGGATCCGCGCGGTCGCTTCCGGGGACCTGGCTCTGCAGATTCGGGATGGCCAGCAGAATGATCAGCAGGGCAAAGAATGTTCGAAGCATGTCTGCACCGCCTTCGGCAAGATACACGCCCGTGAGAACGCGTTCCCTTCTTGGACGCACAGCGAACCATAAAGTTCCACACCAGCCTACAGCTTGCAGTCCTCCACACCGCCGCGATACACTCCCGTATGGTACGTGGCCACCAGCGTGACCGGCATGCCGAATAACGCACGGATGGACGCCTCTGCCTGGGCCATGTCCTGGGTGTGTTGTGGGTTGGCCCCCACCAGCGCACCCTCCGCCACGTTGAGCGCATCTCCCGCGATCAGCACGCCATCCGGCACCACGTGCAGCGCCAGATGCCCCGGCGTATGGCCCGGCATATGCTTGACCACCGCACCCGCTACCGGCAGCGCGTCGCCGTCCTCCAGCCGCACGTCGATGGCGATGCGGCGGTTGTCAAAGCCCGCCTTGAACTGGGCATGAAACGGATGGGTGGGATCCATGGCCGCCAGCTTCACCGGCTCCTGTGTGCCGTCGATATAGGGTGCTTCCACCGTATGGGCATAGGTTTTTGCGTGCGGCGCCGCCTGCAGAAACTCTTTTGCGCAGCCGATATGGTCGATGTCCTGGTGGGTAAACACGACGCCATCGATGTCCTCCACCCGGAAGCCTGCCTGGACAATGGCATCGGACAGCAAGGAGAACTGCCCCGGATAGCCGGTGTCGATCAAAAAGAGGTGGGCATCGTCATGGAGCAAAGCAGGATAATAATGGCCGTGGTCCGTTTGCATGGGCAGCAGCGCGACGTGCGGGGTGATGTGCATGGTGAGCACCTCCGAGTGATTAATGCGCCTACTTTTCTTCTCTTCTACGATGTCGGCGCATTTCCTGCAAACCACGCGTGAAAGACTATGCGTCGACAACGGATCCATCGCTAATGCGAATCTTGCGCTGACACATATCTGCGTATTCTTCGTTGTGCGTAACTAGGGCATGTTTCAAAAGGGGAAGAAGGGCAAGAAGCAAGGGTTTTCGTCAGATCAAGGAGTTGGAGCGCAGCGCACTGGCGGTACGCCAAGCGGAGGACGACACCGATATAGCGGAAAATCCGCCGGATATTGCGCTTTCGGAGTTTTGAAACACGCCCCAACCATATATTTGCTTGTATTACCTCTTTTGCCGTTTGGCATCAAAATGAATTGATCGTTTAGACCTAGAAAAAACATTAACATTATATCCCATAAATGGTATGATGGTCCTGGCTTAACTCATCGGTTGCGCTAGCGGCTATCTTTAAGCAGATCGTTAGGGGCGGCATCCCCAGCGGAAAAACGCATCTATGCAGGCACGCTTGCCATTCTTCTCGTGCTGCCTCCCTGTTTCTGTACAAGTAGAAGTCTGCATTTTCCCATGCATCGAAAACGAGGAGGAAGCATATGCACAAGGCAGCGTCGGTTCTTTTCCCAAATAAATGGATTGTTGGCTTGCTCTGCTCCCTGGTGATTTGCATCACCCAACCAGCCCTTGCGGCCCCAGGAGATGCCACGGTAACCCTGGCTTCTCCCTATCCTGAGGCCAACTTATCCATCTGTGACATGGTCGCCATCGACAACACCATCTATCTGCTGACGCTGGATGGGCTATATGCCTATCATCCAGGCGACGCAGCACCACAGGCAATCATTGACGAAGCGGAGCTCGATGAGCATCTTAGCCGTTTCCAAGAATATAAGTTGGTATCCGGAGCCACCGTCCTTACCGTACTGGACATGGAAAGCGGACGCATCGGGCATCTGGATGGTGCCGATATCGTTTGGGATATCCAGCTGGACTGGCAAGATATGCGATACGAGAGTATGTATTACCGCAATGTGTATCAGCCCATGATTCAGGATGGTTCTCTATACTTTCTCGCCGGCGGTGACTCCTTTAGCAGCGCGGATGATACGACGCTCACTTGCTTTAGTCTACAGACTGGCGAGTCTCGTGCATACTCCGTACAAAACGTCGTAAGCATTGCGCCTTATCACCCCGGCACCTTGCTGTTACTCTGCCATAATCCGGCTTCTTACAATGACACACTCGTTAGTTTATCTCAGGTCAGTGGCGATATCACCACGTTGTATGCGCTTCCGCCTATGCAAACCGCCACCGGCCTGGCATATGACGCCGCCGAGGATAGCCCCCTGCTCATCGCGGACTACGCTATCCTCCCAATCGAAAATGGTGCGGCAGGCACTCCGTTGGCCTTTCTGCCGATGGATCCACGGCCGCCCTATTGCCGCGCTTTTTTCCTTTCCGACGGGTTCTATGCCTACAGCGATAATCAGGGAACCTATCTTCGCAACCTCGATCCCGCCTTTCGTGCGGATAGAACACTGCGCATGATGAGCACCTTTTCTGATCAGGCGATCACATCCTTCATGCTGGAGCACCCCGAAATTCCGATACAGATTATCAACAACAGCGATCAATCGAATCTCCCCATCGCCGATGTCGTTTTGTCGCAAAACGATCAGGTCGATATCCTGTTAGCTTCATCTATCGAGTTGCCTATTCTGGCACAAAAGGGATACCTGGCCGATCTATCATCTTCCGTCGCACTAACAGAAGAGGTGGCCAAACTGTATCCTGAAATACAAGCGATGCTATTACAAGAGGGAAAGCTGCTGGGCATCCCCCTTGTAATCTCCACCAACATTTGGCACGTAGATATTCCCGGCTTGCAACAAATTGAGTATGACGGTGCGCCCAGTACCATGGCCGAGTGGCTAACCATGATCCAGCGCTGGGAAGAAGAGGATCTAGCGGATCAGTACCCACTGTACACGCTCCTGC
>JAVBUS010000207.1:0-4565 GCA_031555125.1 Eubacteriales bacterium
CCAATGGCGTTTGTGGAGGTGGCGCAAGCCGTCACGACCGGCAAGCAAGGGCCCATGGCCTGGAACCGAATGGCCACGGTGCCCGCCGCCATATTGCCGATCATCATGGGTACAAACAGGGCGGACACCTTGCGAGGTCCTCCTGCCAGCAGCTTTGCGTGCTCGTTGACCAGGGTACTCATCCCCCCTACACCGGTACCGATGTAGACGCCTAAGCGCTCCGGTGCCACTTGACCCACGATGCCACTGTCCCGGGCGGCCTGAGTGGCGGCGGCCACGGCGTACTGGGTGAACAGATCGGCGCGGCGGGCCTCGGTGACTTCCATATAGTCCGTGGGCACAAAGCCCTTGACTTCCGCCGCGACCTTGACCTTGTAGTCCGTGGTGTCAAAACGTGTAATGTAATCGATCCCACACACGCCACCGGACAAGCTTGCCCAGTAGCTGGCAATGTCGTTGCCCACCGGGGAAATAATCCCCATTCCCGTCACCGCTACGCGACGCATGGTCACACCCCCTCTGCCGCAGCCGTCACGGCGGCGGCATATTGCTCCTGAAGTTCAGCAATCAGCGACCTTACCGGCACGATGCCGGTGACACGATGTGCGTTTTGCCCCGCAAAGGCAAAGCCACGTTCCAGGTTTCCGCGCTGGGCCTGGATCAGCGCCTTACAGATGCAGTAAGGGCTCTTGGTATAGTCGCAGGTTTTAAGGCACTGGAAGGGACAGGACACCGGCTTGGTGTTCCCTTGCTCCACCTGATCCAGAAAGGGGCCGCGAATGGCCCGACCCGGCATGCCTACCGGGCTTTTGATCAGCATGATATCTTCTTCTTTGCAGTCCACAAAGGCTTGCTTAAGTCCCTCCGCCGCATCGCATTCACAGGTGGCCACAAATCGCGTGCCCATCTGCACCCCTGCGGCACCCATGGCCAAGAACCGGGCAATATCGTAGCCGGTGAAGATGCCACCCCCGGCTATCACCGGTACCGGCCGGCCGCAGGCCTGCTCGGCCCGGTGCGCCTCCTCGATAATGGGCGGTACGATGTGCTCCAGTGCAAAGTCCGGATCGTACACCTGCTCCGGCGAAAAGCCCAGGTGACCGCCCGCCATGGGGCCTTCCACCACCAAGGCGTCCGGGGTATAGCCATGACGCTCCCGCCAGCGTTTGATCAGCAGCGCCGCCGCCCGGGCGGAGGACACGATGGGCACAAGCTTGGTCTTTGCCCCGGCGATGAGCCTGGCGGGCAGATCCAGGGGCAAACCGGCCCCGGCGAACAGCACGTCGATGCCCTCTTCAATGGCGGTGTCCACCTCTCGCTCAAAGTTGGTGGAAGCCACCATGGCGTTCATGCCCAGGATTCCTCTTGTTTTTTGCCGGGCCGTGCGAATCTCTGCGCGCAATGCCTCCAGGCAGCCTTCCGCCAGGCTCTTGCCCGGCTGCGGACGAATGAACCCCAGTCCGATAGCCGACAGTACGCCGATGCCGCCCGCATCGGCCACCGCAGACGCCAGCGAGGTCAGCGATACGCCTACTCCCATGCCGCCTTGTACGATGGGCACCTCGGCCACCAACTCGCCAATGCGCAGAGGAGGCATTCTCATGGTCAAAGTCATGTGTTCCGCCTCCTACATGCACAATCCGCCGTCGATTTTGATGACCTCACCGGTGATATACGCCGCCTGGGGTGATGCCAGAAACACCGCCATGGCTGCCACATCCTCGGGCTTGCCCATACGCCCCATGGGGATCTGCGCCAGCACATTGCCGCGCTGATCGTCCTTCAGCGCGGCGGTCATGTCGGTATCGATGAATCCCGGCGCGATGGCGTTACAGGTCACGTTTCGGCCTGCCAACTCACGCGCCACCGACTTGGTCATACCGATCATGCCCGCCTTGGCAGCTGCGTAATTGCACTGGCCTGCGTTACCCATGATACCGATCACCGACGAGATGTTGATGATGCGGCCCCGCTGTTTGCGGGAGAAGTGCCGGGCGGCGTGGTGGGTCATATGAAAGGCACCGTGCAGGTTGGTGCGGATCACTTCGTCAAACTGCTCCGGACGCATCATCAGCGACAGGCCATCCCGAACGATGCCCGCGTTGTTGACCAGGATGTGCAGATCCCCAAAGTCGTTAAGCACCTGCTGCACCGTGGTCTGCACCTGATCGGGTTGACTGACGTCGCACCGATAGGCCGCCGCCTTCTGTCCCAGTTCCTCTATCAGCGCCACGGTCTGCGCCGCCGCGTCGGCGTTTCGTTCGTACACGATGGCAACCTGCGCACCGGCCCGCGCCAATTCTACCGCGATCGCACGGCCAATGCCGCGCCCCGCTCCGGTTACCAAGGCCACCTGATTTGTCAGCATGGTTGCCCTCCGCTCACCGCACGTACTGTGTCTTCCAGACTTTGCGCGTCTTCCACCTGCAGTGCCGTTGCCCCCGGCAGCGTCTTGCGCACAAAGCCGGAAAGCGTTTTGCCGATACCCACTTCGATGAAGGTATCGATACCCTGTGTCGCCATATCTTCCAAAATGGTCTGCCAGCGCACCGGGGTTTCCACCTGTTGGGCGATACACGTGCCATAGGGCGCTTCATAGGGTTTGCCCGTGGCGTTAGCATATACGGTGACCCGGGGCACGTTGAGGATGCAGTGTGTCAGATGGTCCTCGATTGCCAACCGGGCACTGTGCATATACCGCGTATGAAACGCGCCGGACACCGGCAAGGGCAGCGCCCGCCCACCTTGCCCCTTGATCCGCTCCGCGGCCTCCGCAAGGTTGGTTTTTTTTCCCGCCACCACCAACTGCCCTGGGCAATTGTAGTTGACCGGATAAATGCCGCTCTCCTTGCAGACTGCTTCCACCGCGTCGTTTTGCATGCCCACCACGGCCATCATGCCGGTCTCCACCGCATCGGCGGCGGCCTGCATGGCCTCGGCCCGGACGCATACCAGCCGGAAGCCGTCCTCTGGGGTCAGCATCCCAGCAAAGGCCAATGCCGGGATTTCGCCAAGGGAGAAGCCCGCCACACAAGCCGGTTCCACACCGCGAGCCACCAGGGCCTGGGCTGCTGCCAAGTCCACGCAGTACAGGCAGGGCTGCGCATTGACTGTGCGGCTCAGCGTCTCTTTGTCCGCCGTGGCGCATTGGTTCAGCGTTCCGGGACGGATGGCGTCCGCCATGGCATACACACGGGCGGCTGCTTCGCTGCTCTGCACCAAAGACTGCCCCATGCCCGGCACCTGAGCCCCCTGCCCGCTGAACAAAAAAGCTAGTCGAGCCATAGCGTGGCCCCCTTCAGTCTGCCCTCCGCTTCCTCGCAAAGGGAGCGGATGATGGCCCCGGCAGGCTCTTGCCGGGTTACCAGGCCCGCCGATTGCCCGGCCATGAAACAGCCGTTCTCCTCGTCTCCCTCCCGGGCGGCGCGGCGCAGAGCACCGGCACCGGATTTTTCCAGCTCGTCGTTGGAAATGGTGCTGTCAAACTCCCGCTTGAGGAATTCTACGGTGAACCGGTTCCGCAGTGCCCGCACCGGATGCCCCAGGCGCTTGCCCGTGGTCATGGTGTCAATGTCCCGGGCGGCCAGCACCTTGTCTTTATACACTGGATGGATCGTACATTCCTCAGCCACCAGAAAGCGAGTGCCCACCTGGACGCCCACAGCGCCCAGCATCATGGCCGCCGCCATGCCGCGGCCATCGGCAATGCCGCCCGCAGCAATCACCGGGATGGTCACCGCGTCGCACACCTGGGGCACCAACGTCATCGTGGTCAAGTCCCCCACGTGTCCGCCAGCCTCGCCGCCCTCAGCAATGATCGCCGTGGCGCCACAGCGCTGCGCCAGCTTGGCAAAGGCCACGGACGGCACCACCGGGATCACCTGGATGCCGGCCTCCAGCCATGCCTTCATGTACTGTGCCGGGCTGCCCGCGCCGGTGGTGAGCACCGGTACGCGTTCATCGATAACGGCCTGCGCCACCTCTTGCACGTGGGGACTCATGAGCATGATGTTGACGCCAAAGGGCTTTTCGGTGCCCGCCTTGACTTTGCGGATTTCATCCTTGAGTTGATCCGCCGTCATGCTCATGGCGGAGATGATACCCAGCCCACCGGCACGCGACACCGCCAAAGCCAGGCTGGCGTCGGATACCCAGGCCATACCGCCCTGGATCACAGGATACTCGATGCGCAGCAAGCTGCAGATCGGTGTGCGTATCATGCCTTACGCCCCCAATTGCTCAATCTGCGCTACCACGTCGGCCACGCACTTCATGTCCGGCGAGATCTCCAGGTGCACGTTGAAGATATCTTCCAAGCCCATGAGCACATCCACGGTGTCCAAGGAGTCCAGATTCAGCTCCGCAAAGGTGGTCTCCGGCTTGATGCTCGCGACGTCCATACCGGCCTTTTCGGCCAAAGCAGCAGCAACTTTTTCGAATGTCATGATAATAGCCTCCTCAAATCATAATGTGACGTACAATATATATGGAAAAGCAAAGCTTTTACCAACGAATGATACAGGCCCCGGTGGTGAATCCGCCGCCGAAGGCACACAGTAGCAGCA
>JAVBUS010000065.1:0-3870 GCA_031555125.1 Eubacteriales bacterium
CAGTTGTTGATGTTGCGAAGCTGGCTTTCCTCTTCCTTATACAGCTGGATCAGCGTTTGGTCACCCGGATACTTCCGGCGCAGGTACAGTTGCCGCGCCTGCAGCGCATCGCTTAGCTGCCGCTCCAGGTTGCTCAAGGAACCGGAGCCACTCCCCTGCACCAGCAGACGCACTTCCCAAGCCAGATCTTCAATAGAGCGGTTTAGATCCTCCAACTGGGTATCGTTAAATACCTGTTCTAATTGGGTGCGGTGATATAGCTTGATCTTGCTGCGCGTATTGTTGAGCGTCCGGATATCGCTTTGGTTATAGCTGGAGGTGTACACGTTACAGATCACGTCGCCGGAGAGGATCTGGGCACCTTCCTGCACGCGGAAGTCGATACGGGAGTAAGTTTCCTCGTCGAACAAAACTTCATCCCGCACGATGACCACTTCCCCCTGAAACTGGCTGCCGATATCCGCCGCTCTTCGAACGACGGCACTGCCGCTGCCGCCCCCTGCGGAACGAATGCCGCCGTTTGCCACAAAGGAGGCAACGGCGATCACCAGCACCAAAAAGAGCAAAAACACAAAGAACCGCGGTTGTATCTGTATCCCGGCCCGTTGCGGAGGACGCGACGCCGGGCGCCCGCCATATGAACGATTACGCTGCATGCCCTCACGCCCCTTCCTTGCCGGTCCGCTTGTCCCACTCACGCTTCCGACGTCATCGGCACGACGCTCCAGGCCGTTAATTCCTTCCCGCCGATGCGAAGTGCCAGGTGATTCTGGATCTCTATTGCCTGTTGTTGACTCAGCGCATGATCCAGCCGCCCTTCTGCCGCTACCAGCAGTGCGCTGCCTTGGGGATGAAGCACCCGTCCGATGGACAGCAGCGTGCTTCGCAACCCACTCTCCGAAGGGGCGTTCGCCGCCCCTTCAGCAAAGCGAATCACAAGGGAGCGAACCGAATCATCCGGCACCCCTTCCAGGGCGGTCGCATCGGCCAGGGTTTGAATGCCGGTTGCGCCCGCCTGTCGCAGCGCCTGAACCATGCCCTGGTCCCGGAAACCGATACAGGTCGTGTCCTTACCGCCCACCTTGGCCTGCGCGGCCAGGATTGCACACACGTCCCCCCGAAGAGCTTCGGAACCCTGCTCCTTGCCTTTGCGCTGCTTGAGACGCCAGGTAAACAGGGTAGCCCCTTTCCCGGTGCGAATAAGCCACAGCTCCACATCCGGCCGCTCACGCAGACTGCGCATGCCGGTGTGCTCCACGATCACTTGCTCCAGCAGGTGCAGATACTTCATGTCCACCGGCACCAACTGCTGCCCCTGCATGGTGACAATCCGGAAGCGCTTGCCCTCTAAGGATGCAAAGGGCATGCGATCCAGCCATTCACCGCTGAGCAGCAGCTTTTTGATGGCTGCATCCAGGTCCGGCAACCCGCTGAAGGTGTGAAGCACCAGGTATAGGTTGTGCAAATACGGAAGGTTAGGCTCCCGCTCGGATCGAAACAGCACACCGGCCTCACCGGCCCATTCTACTGCCACGCCGCTTTCGTGCCGGAGCAGCATCTCCACCACGCCCTCGCCACCGGGAACACAGGTAGCAAAATACGTCTTTTTCATCAAAGCCTCGCTCGTCATGGCAGCGCCCAAGGCGCCGCTTGTATATCTCAACAGATAGAATAGTATACCACATTTCCGCGATTTCATCAACGTATCACCGAATGCATTTCGGGCAAAGGCTGTCAAGGCGCACTTTGACGTCGTACGCCCAATATGGTACAGTACACATATCAAACCGCAAAGGAGAACCCCCATGCGATACAAACACGTAGTATGGGACTTTGACGGCACACTGTTCGACACCTATCCCGTCATTGCCAACGCCTACGCTGCCGTACTACAGGATGCAGGCATCCCAATCTCTGCCGACTCTCTGCAGTCACTGACACAGATCTCCTTCCGTCACGCCTGGCAGTACCTGGCGGAAACGTACGGGGTAGACGATGCCCTAAAGGAGCAGTGCAAGACGCAGGCCAAAGCGGTGCAGGCGGAGCTTGCGCAGCCCTTCCCCGGCGCCGTGGCCCTGTGCCGAACCATCCATGAACGGGGTGGCTCCAACTACCTGTGCACCCATCGCGGCAACTCCGCTTATTTTTTTCTGGACAAGTTCGGGCTTTCGCCTTACTTTACAGAGCTGGTGACATCAGAAAACGGCTTTGAGCGAAAACCCAGTCCCCAGAGCGTGCTTTACCTCATACAAAAGTATGCCATACCGCCCAAAGAGGCCGTCATCATCGGCGACCGGGATCTGGATATCTTGGCCGGTTATCACGCAGGCATCGACGGCTGCTTTTTTACGGGTAGCGGCAATACGCCCGGCATCGCCACCCCACAAGTTGCGGATTTTGACGCGCTGTACGCGGTGCTGGGCCTGGAAAAGCTCTGATCTTCCGCGGAAAGGAATGACCCCATGGACATGCCCGCCCCCTTGCAAAGCGCCCTTGCGACGCTGCTGACCGATACCTCCCCCGCCCTTTTGGCCGAGCGGGCCCAGGCTTTGAGCGAGACATACCGCGCAAACCACCGCCAAGATCGTATCGTTACCCAGCGGGATCAAGCCTTGGCCTATGCCGCGGCGCGGATGCCCGCCACCTATGGTGCGATATACCATGCCCTGGAGGAATCCCTGCGTTACTGCCCCGGCCCCTTGGTCACCCTGACCGATGTCGGGGCTGGCACCGGCGCCGCCAGCTGGGCTGCGGACGCGCTGCTGGATCTGGAGGCCATCACCTGCCTGGAGCGGGAAGATGCTATGCGGCAGGTGGGCACGGCGCTTATGCGCAACGGGTCCGCGGCGCTGCGCCGGGCGACATGGCGGCCCTTCGACCTGCGCCTCGAATCGCTGCCACAGGCTGACCTGGTCATCGCGGCCTACATCCTCAACGAACTGCCCGAGACGGAGCAAATTGCCGCCTTAGAGCGTCTGTGGCAAGCCACCCGGGGAATCCTGCTCATCGTGGAACCCGGCACCCCCGTTGCCACCGTCTCTCTGCAGCGCATGCGTTCCCATTTGCTTCAGCAGGGTGCACACCTGGCGGCGCCCTGCCCCCATGCCGACGCATGCCCCGTACTGCCGCCGGATTGGTGCCATTTTGCCTGCCGTGTGTCCCGCAGTCGTGTGCATCGGCTAGCCAAGGGCGGGGACGCTCCTTATGAGGACGAGAAGTTTTCCTATATGGTCTTTTCGCGCTGGGAAGCGCCCCGCGTCCAGACCCGAGTCCTGCGCCACCCACAGGTACATCCCGGCTTTGTGGGATTGACCCTTTGCGAGGCCGACGGCATCCATACCCGAACCGTGAGTAAAAAAGAGGGGCCGTTGTTCAAGGCCGCCCGAAAAGCCCGCGCCGGAGAGGCCTTCCCCATCCCAACCGAAAGCGAGGAACCCCTATGCCGCCCTTGACACTGATGATCAAACCGGCCTCCAGCCTGTGCAACATGCGCTGCGCTTACTGCTTTTATCGCGATGTGGCGGAGCACCGGACCGACGCCTCCTATGGCATCATGTCCCCGGACACCCTGGAAGC
The DNA here is from genome assembly GCA_031555125.1 of Eubacteriales bacterium. Classification (GTDB taxonomy): domain Bacteria; phylum Bacillota; class Clostridia; order Christensenellales; family Aristaeellaceae; genus WQXF01. The sequence continues at coordinate 3,577 of JAVBUS010000065.1, forward strand.
TGTGGTGCGCAAGGCCTTTGCCTATGCCGACGGGGCGGTTCATTTTACCTTTCAGGGTGGCGAACCGACCCTGGCCGGTCTATCCTTTTTTGAGCGCTTTTCCGCGCTATTGCGCAAGTACAACACCCGCAACCTGCCGGTGGAAAAAGCCATCCAAACCAACGGTTATGCTTTGGACGACGCCTTTGCCGCCTACTTTCGCCAACAGGACTTTCTGGTAGGCATCTCCATGGACGGCAGCCGCGCCACCCACGATGCCCTGCGTCCAGACGCCCAGGGGCATGGTACCTCTGA
>JAVBUS010000055.1:0-3489 GCA_031555125.1 Eubacteriales bacterium
GCCGATACAGGAGGTAAAAAACAGCGCCAGAATGAAGTACTGGATGGTGGAGCCCATGACCATCAATATCAGGATGATGTATAGAAGGGAAGGCAGTCCGATGAGGATGTCCACAATGCGCATGAGCACCATGTCCACCCGGCGGCCCAAAAAGCCCGCGATGCCGCCATACAGCACGCCGATCAACAGATTGATCACGGCGGCCACAAAGCCCACGGTCAGGCTGATGCGGGCCCCGAACAGCACCCGTACCAGGATGTCGCGGCCCAGTTTGTCGGTACCGAACCAGTGCTCGGCGCTGGGGGCGGCGTCCCCGCCGAAAAAGTCCACACCGTCGTAGGTGAACTTGGAAAACATGGGGCCAAAGATGGCCGCCAAGGTGATCAGTATCAGCGTGATCAGGCCCAGCATGGCCAGGGGATCGCGGCGGAACCGGTACCACACATCCTGCCAGTAGGTGGTGGAGGGTCGAACGATCTGCTCGTTCTCGCGCGTGCCATCGCCCAGGGGTTCAAACAGGGATGCAGGCAAAGCCTGATAGTTGGTATCGACAGGCGGTTGGATAGCGCAACACTCCCTTCTGTTATCCATGGAGACGCGGGATCAATCTTGGAGCTTGACCCGGGGATCGATCAGCGCGTAACAGATGTCCACAATGATATTGCATACGATAACGAAGATGCCAAAGAAGGCCGTCATGCCCATGATCACCGTGTAGTCCCGTTCGCCAACGCTGGTGACAAAATCCCGGCCGATGCCGGGCACCGCGAACAGGCGCTCCACGATAAAGCTGCCGGTGAGCAAACCCGCCACCAGGGGACCTAAGTAAGTGACCACGGGCAGGATGGAGTTTTTGAGGGCGTGCTTCCAGATCACGGTGCGCTCGCTGAGGCCCTTGGCCCGGGCGGTGCGGGTGTAATCCTGTTGCAAGGCATCCAGCATGGAGGAGCGCACCTGCCGGGCGATGTAGGCGATGGGATGAAAGGACAGGCAGATGACCGGTAGGATGTAATGCCGCCAGCTGGTGAGCCCAAAGGAGGGCAGCAGGTGCAGCACATAGGAGAATAGGTACAGCATCAGGACCGAAATCACAAAGGCCGGGGCCGAGATGCCCACGGTGGCAAATGTCATGGCGGCGTAGTCGGGCCAGCGGCGGCGTTTGACCGCCGAGAGGACGCCTAGGGGTACCCCCAGCAGCAGCGACAGCACCACGGCGATGCCGCCCACCTTGGCCGACACAGGGAATCCTTTGGAGATCAGCGCGTTGACAGAGATATCGGAGCGCATGAAGGAAGAACCGAAGTTTCCCTTCAATATATTTCCCATATACAGGGTGTACTGTTCCCATACGGGCTTGTCCAGTCCGTATTTGGCGTTGAGTCGCTCCAAGACCTGGATGGGGATCTCCTTTTCCTGCTGCGGGCTGAAAGGGCCCCCTGGGATGGCGTGCATCAGGAAGAAGGTCAGGGAAATCAGCACAAAGATGGTGACGATGCCGGCGAACAACCGCTTGATGATGTACTTGCCCATGGCGCATCCCTCCCTTCTTTGCGTCACTCCTGTGGATTTGCAATCCGGCAGCCGCAGGCTTGCAGGACGATGCAAACAGTACCCATAATCATAGCAGTGTACGCGGTTTTTCGCAAGGCGTTTTGCCAAATTTGCCGGGCAAATGCAGGAGCGGACGCGACGACCGCCGAAAAGCGTGCTTGTGCGTTTGACATCGCCGTTTTTTTCTGCTATATTCAAGTCACCTTTTGCAGCCTGCGGACGAAGGAACTGCAATCTGCGGTTCCGTGATTCATGCGGGCGGCACAGCCTATACAATCATATGGAGGGAACAACATGAAGAAGGTATTGTCATTGACACTGGTGCTGACCCTGCTGCTGGGTGTGTTTGCGCTGACGCCTGCGGCAGCCGAGGGCAGCAAGCTGATCTACGCCCTGTCGTCAGATCCCCAGACCATGGATCCCACGATCAACTCCTACTCCATCGCCGCCACGGTGCTCAAGCAGCTGTTCGTGGGCCTATATAAGGTAGGTCCGGACGGTTCCAGCATGCTGCCGGCGCTGGCGGAACGCGTAACCACGTCGGAAGACGGCGCGACCTACACCTTCACCCTCAAAAAGGATTTGAAGTGGAGCGACGGTTCGCCCCTGACCGCCACGGACTTTGAAAACACCTGGAAACACACCCTGGATCCCGATCGCGCCTCCAAGGCGGCCAAGGATCTGTTTGGTATCAAGAACGCCAAAGCCTATTTCGAGAAGGTCGAAGGGATCAAGTGGGAAGACGTGGGCATTAAGGCTACGGACGCCCAGACCCTCGTGGTGGAGCTGGTGTCGCCCACGCCCTGGTTTATCACCCTGCTGGGCGGTACCGCCTTTGTGCCGGTGCACCAGAGCATGATTGACGGCCTGGCCAAAGAGAACCCTTGGGATGGCCAGGAAGATTGGTACGTGTGCAACGGCCCCTTCATGCTGACCGACTATGAGATCAAGGTTGGCCTGAAGCTGGTCAAGAACCCCAACTATGTGGATGCCGACGCTGTCAAGCTGGAGGCCCTGGACTTCGCCATCATCCCCGATGCCGCCTCTGAACTGGTGGCCTATGAAAACGGCGAGGTGGATGTGGCCGACAACCTGGGCGCTGAAGCCATTTCCCGGTTCACCGCCACCCCGGACTATCACCTGACCCATCGCGTGGGGCTGACCTATCTGGACTTCAACTGCGAAAAGGCCCCCTTTGACAACAAACTGGTGCGCCAGGCATTCTCCATGTCCATGGATCGTGCCCTGATCATCGAAAAGATCATGAAGTCCGCAGACCAGCCGATGTACGCCTTTGTACCGGCCCGTCAGCCCTCGGTCACCGATCCTTCCAAGAGCTACCGCGACGTGGTGGGCGATACCTTCGCCTACGATGTGGAAAAGGCCAAAGCCCTGCTGGCCGAGGCGGGCTATGCCGATATGAGCACCTTCCCCGAGGTGGAGCTGGTGGTGTCGGCCAGCCAGACCAACAAGGACTTTGCGCAGGGCCTGCAGGCGATGTGGAAGCAGAACCTGGGCGCCAACATCAAGATCACCACTTACGAGTCCGGCGTGTTCTGGGATGAGCTGGATGCCGGTAACTTTATGATCGACCGCAACGGCTTTACCCTCAACTACGCGGATCCTTATGCGGGCATCGAACTGTTCCGTACGGGCTTTAACGCGTATGAGAACCGCTGGGACAATGCCGAGTACGACGCCATGGTGGACGCGGCCCGTGCCGAGGCCGATCCCGCCAAGCGCGAGGCGCTGATCCTGGCCGCGGAGACCTTCCTGACCGAGGAAATGCCGGTAGTGCCCTTCTGTGGCATCAGCGACGACTTCCGGGCCAAGCCCCATGTGCAGGGCATCGTCAAGAACATCCAGGGTCATGTGCTGTTTGAGTATGTGACGCTCGCACAGTAAGGAAACGTTTTCTCGTCAGAGAAGAAACACAAG
>JAVBUS010000112.1:0-5518 GCA_031555125.1 Eubacteriales bacterium
CGGGATGTAACGCGCTACGGTACCTTTGGCCAGGCCGTGGCCGATGCCTGGGGCATGCCCCTCGCCCAGGTAGCCGGGCAAGGCGCCCATACGGTACTGCCTCTTCCGGCCGTGTCTATCGACCGCGCCCTGTTCCAGGAGCACCTGGCCGACGGCCAGCATATCCGTACCTGGACGTTGGAGGCCGAGGTAGACGGGCAGCGTACCGTACTGGCCCAAGGGGAATCCCTGGGGCACAAGCGCATGGTGCGTTTCCCCGCTGTGAAGGCTTCGGCCCTGCACCTGACGGTGACCGCCGAAGATGGCGCACCCGAGGTCCGTCGGCTGGCCGCTTTCTCCGCAGAGTAGTTCGTCTATCTTTTTCATAGATATCCCTTGACAAGGACATCACCTCGCCGTATACTGTCTATGGAATCAGTAGACTGCGAGGTGATTTTTTTGTCCTCTTCCTGGCGCAATCGGTTAACAGACGCCGACAGCGATACCATTGGGCAGGGATATACCGCCGCCCTGGACTGCCTGTTTTGTGACCATCATGCCACCGACGCCGGCGCGGCCCAGGCTCATCTTGAGGCTGACCATACCTCGGTGCTTACGGCGCTGCTGGCCTTGGACACGTCCTTTACCGGGCTCACGGACAAGCAAAAGTCCCTCATCCACCTATGGCAAGGCGGCGCCCGGGACGCGGTGATTGCCGCCCAAACCGGGGTCAGTACCTCTACCCTGCGCAACCAGCGGTTCGCCCTGCGGGAGCGGGAGCGGGAAGCGCGCCTGCTGCTGGCGATCCTGTCCCTATCCGGGCTCAGCGCACTGCCCCGGGCCCAGGCCGAATCTGCCGGCGCCGTAGGCGACGGGGTGGACCATTTTTATAAAAATGGCGTGCTCACCGGCATGCCCGCCAAAGAGTCCAAACGCATCGCGGTGATGCGCCGGTTTGCCGCCCTGTTCGTCCCCGGCCGTACCTATACAACCGCCGAGGTTCGGGATTTGGTCGTGCCCATTTGGCCAGACCACGCCACGGTGCGCCGCTGGTTGGTGGATCACCGCTGGCTGCACCGCACGCCGGACGGGTGCGCGTATTGGGTAGAGCAACAGACCCCGGCACCTGAACAGCAAGGAGGATCCCCAGATGACCATCGATAAAAAGGCCGCCAAACTGGCCTATAAAAATGCCATTACCCCCATGGGTATCTACTGTGTCCGTGACGGCATAAGCGGACGCTGCGTCATCGCGGCGGATCGCAACCTGCCCAGCGTCATGAACCGCCTGCGCTTTGTAGCCGGCGGAGCGACGCCGCAACCCGCCGGGCCCTTCAGTGATCCGCAGTTGTACGCCGACTACAAGGACCATCCCCAGGCATTCACCTTCGAGGTGCTTGATGCGGTGGACGTGACCAAGTGCGCCACCTATGAGGAAGCCGCAGAGCAGTTGGCCGATCTGGAAAAGGCTGCGAAACAAAAGTACGCGGATCGCATGCAGTATTTATACAAATAGAGGGCGCTTGTCCTGAATAATCGGTTGCAAAACCTATAATGCTCTGTTATAATGGTTGCTCGGCACATCCTTGCTCTGCACGCGTGTGATGCAGGGCCGCAAGTCCAAAAGGAGGTGAAAGGACCTTATGAACAAGTACGAAGCTGTTTACATCATCGACACCGCCGTGGAGGAATCCGCGCGCAAGGAGCTCGTGACCAAGTTCAACGATCTGGTAACCGCCAACGGCGGTGCCATCGAAAAGGTCGACGAATGGGGCAAACGCCGTCTGGCGTACACCATCGACGACAAGAACGAGGGCTACTACGTGCTCATGCACTTCAGCAGCGAGGCAAATCTGCCCCACGAGCTGGAGCGCAACCTACAGATCAACGAAAACATCCTTCGCTATCTGGTGATCAAGCTGGAGCAGAAGCGCACCAGCGTCAAGCCGCGCCCGGTCTCCTCACGGCCCATTCCGACGACCTTTGCGCCGCCGGAACCCGTTGAAGCTGCCCCCGCGGCTCCCGCCGTTGCGGAAGCTGCTGCCCCGGCCGTCGAAGCCGTCGCGGAAGCCGCTGCCCCGGTCGTCGAAGCCGTCGCGGAAGTCGCACCCGTCGCCGAGGCCGCCGTGGAAGCTGCCGCTCCGGTCGTCGAGGCTGCCCAAGAGGCTGTCGCCACCGAAGAAGCGTAAGCTATTGCCCCATCCCCTTCGATCACAAAGGCAGGTGTAAACCGTATGAACAAAGTTTTTCTGATCGGGAACTTAACCCGTGACCCAGAACTGCGCACCACCTCGCAAGGGGTGCCTGTCTGTTCCTTTGGCATCGCGGTCAATCGCCGCAAGAGCGCCAACGGCCAGCAGGAGACGGATTTCTTCAGTGTCACCGCATGGCGTCAACTGGGTGAACTTTGCGCAAAGTACCTGCAAAAAGGTCGCAAGGTCAGTGTGGTTGGAGCGGTCTCTATGCGCACCTATGATGCGCAGGACGGCACCAAGCGCTCTGTACTGGAAGTGCAGGCCGACGAAGTGGAGTTCTTGAGCTCACCGCAACAGGGCGGCGAACCGCACGCGTCCGCACCGCAGTCATCGGGCTTTGCCCCGGCTGCGGCCAACGAGTCTGGGTTCACCCAGATGGACGATGACGAGTTGCCGTTCTAGTCTGTTAGAAGAAGGAGGTTTTCAGCAATGTCTGAGGATCGTGGAGCCCGGCGCCCGCGCAACCGTAAGCCGCGCCGCAAGGTGTGCAGCTTTTGCGTGGACAAGATTGAATTCATCGATTACAAAGATATCAACCGCCTGCGTCGTTTCACCAACGAGCGCGGCAAAATTCTGCCCCGTCGCATGAGTGGCAACTGTGCCAAGCATCAGCGGCAGCTCTCCGAGGGGATCAAGCGTGCACGTGCCATCGCGCTCATGCCCTTCACCGTCGACTAAGCAAAAACCCGCCTTACACGCAAGGCGGGTTTTTTTGTTGCACGGTTACGGTTTTGCCGTGCGCTCCCGTGCATATCCCGGCACTTGGCGCTGCGTGGTTACAACGGGGGCGCGAGGGCGGGGTTATTTGATGAACTCGAAGAACTCTAAGGATTCACCGTCCGGGCCGGCAAAGAACACGTTGCGGATGCCGCCAAAGGCGGACATGGTCATGACCTTGGCGGGATCTATGGGGATGCCTGCGGCGATGGCGGTGGCCACGGTGCCATCGATGTCCTCCACCTCCACGGCAATGTGATCCACCAAGCCGCGTCCATATGCCTGCATACTGTCAGCGGAACGCTCCAGTAACTCGATGACGCAGGAACCCGCATGGAGCATGGCCAGGCGGATCTGGGTTTGTTCACGGATGCCCACAGTGAAACCCAGCTTTTCATAAAAGGCGATAGAGCGGTCAATGTCCGATACGTTGACGCCGATGTGTGCCAGGCCCTTGATTTTCCCCTGCATGTGCATACCCTCCCCTATTTTGTATCCCCCACAATACCCTCGCGGATAAAACCGCGGATGTGTTGATCCCACGCCTGGTAATCGTGCTTGCCGTTATCCTCGTGCCAGGTCAGCGGTACCCCCAGGGCTGTGGCATAGGCGCGGTAACACTGATTTTGTGGGTAGAGCGCGTCCTGTTTGCCGCAGTACAGGTATATGGGCGACAACTTGCCACCGCTTTGGGCCCATCGCTCCGTCAGGCGGAAGGGGCAGTTTTCCTCGGCTACCGCCGCATCATAATCACCGAAGCACGCGGCCAAGTCCGGCCTGCTTCCGGACTGGATCAACGCACGATTCTCCGCCACAGTACGCAGGCTGCCTGACAGCGCCGCAACACCGCGGAACCGGTTCGGTTGCTTCAGCGCCAGTTTCAGCGCCCCGTATCCCCCCATGGAGTATCCGGCCATGTATTGGCGGACGCTGGATAAGTCCATCCGCAGCACACGCTCCAACAGGGCGGGAACCTCTTGGGCGATGTGGGTATAAAAGCGCTCCCCATAGACCATGTCCGTGTAAAAACTGTTCTCTGCCTGGGGCAGGATCAGCGTGATCCGGGGCGTTCGTGCGTAATGAGCCACCCGGGTGTGCTCCAACCAACTATAGCGGTCTGCACTCTTGCCGTGAAGCAACCAAAGCAGCCTGCCCTGGACAAGGTGCTCTCCCTGCTCATCCGGCGTCACCACCAGTACGTGGGCGCGGCGCTCCAGGGCAGTGGATTGAAAGGACAGCTCCATATGCATGTGGGGGATCCCCCTTGTGATCTTATACTAGTACTACGCTGTTTCCTTTTGCGCGGTCTTCACGTCCCCTTCGGCGGCGACATTGGCATAACGCTGTTGGGTTTGGATCAGCAGCATCTCGAAATCGTGACGGTTCTTTTGCCGCAGGGTATCCAGGATTAGCCCGCCAAAGAAGGCTTGCAGTGCAGCGGTACCCAGGAACACGCACCCGATCAGCGTGGGCACCTTGGGCACCAAACCGGTGTGGAAAAACGTGTTGGCGATGGGAATGAAGAAGCCCAGCGCAATCAGGAGCAGCAGTGCCGCCAGCGAGGAGAAAAACGCCAAGGGCCGGTAGTTGCGGAACAGGCGTGCAATGGTGCCCAGCACCTTGGCACCATCGGAAAAGGTATTGAGCTTGGACTCGCTGCCCTCCGGCCTGTCGCGATAATCGATGACCACGTTCTCCACCCGCATACGCTTATCCACCGCATGGATGCTCATCTCGGTCTCGATCTCGAACCCCTTTGAAAGCACCGGGAAGGACTTGACAAACAGGTAGCTAAAGGCCCGATACCCAGTCATGATGTCCTGAATATTGCTGCCGAACAGGGCATTGATGCTCTTGCGCACCAGGGAGTTCCCGGCGTTGTGAAAGGGGCGCTTGTTCTGCGTAAAGTAGGTGGAGGACAGGCGGTCGCCCACTACCATGTCAGCTTGGCGTTCCAGCACCGACTGCACCATCTCCCGGGCATGCTCGGCGGGATAGGTGTCGTCGCCGTCCACCATCAGGTAACAGCGGGCGTCGATCTCCCGGAACATGCGGCGGATGACACTGCCCTTGCCCTGTTGGTATTCGTGGCGCACCACGGCTCCTGCCCCCCGGGCGATCTCCGCCGTGTTGTCCACCGAGTTGTTGTCGTATACATAGACCACTGCCTCCGGCAAGGCCTGACGGTAGTCACGCACCACCTTCTCGATGGTTTGTGCTTCGTTATAGCACGGAATCAGCACCGCGATGGTATCCAAATCGCGCAGCCCCCTTTCGGGTATGTTGTGATATCCTATGATACCAAATACGCCGGAGAAACACAATGGTTTGGAATTGGGGGTGCAACGCTGCAGTATGTCGCGGCAATGCCCACATCCACCCCGTTGCGGAAGATGGCGGAAGAAGAGCGGCAGAAGGGATACCCGACGAAAGCAAAATGCCGCTTGACGCGCAGGCATTCATCGGCGTATAATCCAATTGATCAAACGGAAGGGAGGCGGCGAAATATGCGGAAGCGCAATGCTTTATTTTGTGTACACTATTTTGCCTGCCTCTGGCCGAAGTAG
>JAVBUS010000069.1:0-4778 GCA_031555125.1 Eubacteriales bacterium
GCTTCCACCAAACCGGAAACGCGTCCAGGCAACAGGTCGATCTGGGTCACGTCGCCGGTAACGACGACGCGGGATCGGTTGCCCATGCGGGTCAGGAACATTTTCATTTGTTCCGTGGTGGTGTTTTGCGCCTCGTCCAGAATGATGAACGCCTCGGACAGGGTACGGCCCCGCATGTAGGCCAGGGGTGCGATCTCGATGACGCCGCGTTCCTGCAGGCGCAGGTACGCGTCAGCCCCCATCAGATCATATAGCGCATCGTACAACGGGCGCAGGTAAGGATCCACCTTCTGGGACAGATCCCCCGGCAAAAAGCCAAGCTTTTCGCCTGCTTCCACGGCGGGCCGGGTGAGGACGATGCGCTCCACCTCTTTGTTCTTTAGCGCCAGTACCGCCATGGCCATAGCCAGATACGTTTTGCCGGTGCCTGCTGGGCCCACGCCGATGGTGAGTAGGTTTTGCCGAATCGACTGTATGTAACGGCGTTGCCCCAGCGTCTTGCATTTGATCTGTTTGCCCCGATGGCTGGTGACAATGACATCGGCCAACAGTTCGTCGATACGGTCCAGCTCGCCTTCGCGGCCCAAGGACACCAAGTAGCGGATCACGCTGCTTTCCACGTTCTCGCGACGACGGAGCATGTCCATCAATTTATGAATCACCGACGCCGCAAGGGCCACGTCGGTCTCTTCCCCCTGTATATGCAACTCCGTGCCGCTTTGGCTGATACGCGTGCCGGTCTCCTGCATCAGCAAGCCCATGTGGGAATCCCCGTTACCAAACAGTATGCGATACCCTTCCAGCGTGTCCACCGATACGCTCAGGTCCGTGGTTGCCAACAATCCGTGCCCCCTATTCGTGGGAGGTGGCGATCGTGGCGATGTTCTCCACGGTCTCCAGCACAACCTCCGCTGCAAAGTGTTCATCTTTCATCATACTATACTCTACCCATTTGTCAAGAATCTGCGCACCAAAAGGCAGTTTTTCACGGGCTAAGCGCTCGGCGATGGTGCTACTCTCCTGCTCCAATTGTTGGCGATCGCGCAGCGAACGCGTCATCGTAACCTCGGCATAGTGCTCGTATTGTATCCACAGCGGTACGAAGACGCCGCCAATGGCCTGCCGTTCCATAGCGATGTCCTCCTCCGCAAAGGTCGATGGCGGATCCTGACTCCAGGATCCCCAGGGTGTGCAATACACAATGCGCCCCTGCTCCTTGCCGGTGGGCGTAGCATCGCTCTGCATGGCGGGGATCCGCGCACGGGCGCTGTACCATACTCTGGATAACACCTCTGCCCTTGCAGGCACCGCCCGCATGGCACCGTCGGCGCTTCGCTCCTGGCCGCTGACCAGCACCTGACCCCGGCGCACCGCATCCCCCACTTTGACCAACGGCGTCCCCGCATAGACCGTCATGGCGCGTACCACCCCATCCCGAGCGGCGATCACGTCGCATGCCTCACCACCGTACTCGGCCTCCAGCGGCACCCTGGCGGGTACGCAGGTCACGCTCACCGTCACCCCTTGTAAGCGGACGTTCACCCAGGCAACTTGTGGCAAGCGCTGTTCCAGCGCAGCACGCACCGCTTCTAAGTCCAATGTTTCTCGAAACCGTCCGGGGCGCACATCCTGCGCGGCAAGCACGGTGCGCACCTCACCCAGAAACTCCCCCGCACCCTCAATCCGGACAAACCAAACAAAGGCGTGGGCAATCCACACCACGGTGCAGAACACCAGAATCCCCGCGGCCAGCATCATCCGTTTTGCCATGAGCCCTTGGGATCGGCTGAGCATACTCTGTCTGCAGACCGTAACGCGCCACCCCACACTCTGCGCCAGGGCGCAGAATGCCGGATACTCCCCCGCACGCAAGGTGATCGACATGCCCCGCGTGTCGGTTCGCACCACCTTGCTCAACCGGATACCCTGGGCGGCTGCCCGTGACATGAGTTTTTCCAGGGAGAGGCCTTCTACGTGTACACGGACGCGCCCCATGACCGGCCAAGGGGTGTCGCCTTTCTGTTTGCCGTCCTTGCTCACACTGCGCCATCCTTTCCCTGCGTCCCGTGCCGACTATCGCCCATCCCGCCGCACATACCCCATTTGGGTGATCTTTCCCTGCACCAGCAGCTCATTGCCGCCCAGATAATCCAATGTCAGCGATGTGCCGGTAACCTCCAGCGTGCCCAAGGGTGTGCGCACGCTGACGTGGTCTGCGTCATAAGCGAGAATTCCCTCGTGATTGGTGATACTGGCACGTTCCTCGCCCATCAGCGTCACCTTGGGCAGACCAAAGACAACGTCCTCCGGCAATCCAGCTAAGCGCACACCTTCCACGGCACGCCTGCGTCTTTTCTTCATGTCGCACACCTCCACGTCGGGCATCTTTCCTATGGTATGTATTCCCGGGCCCCGACAGCACAAAAAAGCACCCCCCGTAAACCGGGAGATGCTGCGTGTCATGTTCGTGGGATCAATCCCAGTCGTCATCCTCGATGGGCTCCTGGTATTCCTCCTCAAAAGCCTTGACACAGTCCAACTCGATGGGCAATGAAAAGGAAGGATCCAGGTTCATGTTTTTATGGCCATACAGCGCCTGGAAGCGCTTGCGCTCAATCTCCAGCAGCCGCTGTGCCTCTGACATGGGTTCTCTGTCCTGGTCAGCCATGCCGTCAAGGGTATCCTCCTGCGCTACAGACTGCATCGCAGGCGCCTCCGGTACCGGCTCCGGCCTGAGTGCGTGGATTGCTGCAGTCTGAAGCGACTTGACATGCGCCTTGGGTGCCGGACTGGGTTGCAGCACAGGTTTGGGAGCAGTATCCTCCAGCGTCTTGGCATCGGGTTCGGCGGTGGCAGCTGTCAGCATATCGTGGAGGCTGGTCATTCCGCCGCTGGCCTCCGACAGGACACCGCGAAGCTCACGGGTGCGCCGCTCCATGGCATCGGTACGCATACCCGCCTGCAAGCTGAGTAACAGCGCACCCATAGTGGCCGGGCCGGCCAGCAACACGTGGTATTGGGTCTGCAACTGCTCCCGCAACACATTGTTCTGCAGCATCTGTGCATACATACCCTCGCTGGGCAGATAGAGAATGGCATAGTCGGTGGTGAATGGCGGATCCACAAAGGCTTCCCGCATGCGCTTTGCCTGGACGCGAAGGGCCAGCTCCATTTCTTTGGCAGCAGCCTCGGTCTCATCGGGATCCATGTATTCCAGGGCCTGCATCAGGCGCAGGCTTTCTTCCACCGGGAATTTAGTATCCACCGGCAGGTAAATGGGATGATCCACCCCGACCGGCTGGGGCAGCACGATGGCAAAGTCCACCCGCTCCACGCTCTGGGGACGGACGGCCTGCTCCATACGATACTGGTCGGTCAACAGGGATCTTTGTAACAGCGTATGCATAGGGATTTCGAGCTGGGCGTCGGCGATCTTGAGCGCTTCCACATAATCCCGCATCGCGGCGGCTGTTCGGCCCATATCCTGCAGCTCATCCAAGCCATTCCCCAACTGCTCTAAACGGCCGGAGACATGGATGCACAATTCCAACACCCGATGATCCGGTTTGTGCGTAAGGTGCTCAATCTTCTGCTCGTTCTCCGCACGGACTTGGGTCACGCCGCGTTTAAGCAGGTCCTGGATGGCCTGCAGCTGCTCCTCGCTATGTGAAAAGGTCTGATCCAGTTTGTCGGCAACCCGCTCCAGCAACTGTCCCTGTTGGCCCATACTTTCGTTGAGCACGGTGGTAAAGCGATCCATGCGATCTTCCATGGCGTGTTGCACGGTGACAATTTGCTCTTCTACCACCAGGTTGGCGGCGCGCAACTGCCCGCCGAAGTTGTCAAACTCACTCTGTTGTGTACGACCAATTTCCGTCATGGCCCGGGAAACGGACTCGTTGAAGTTATACAGGCCCACCTGGAACACTTCGCGGTCCTTCTTGTCCTGCTCAACGGTTTGCTCCCGGCCTGCGGTCAAATCCTCCTGGATGGAGCTCTTGATGTCATCCAACTTGCCCTTAAGCACACGCTCGCGCATGCGAAGGTCTTGAAACAAGCCGCTACCGATCAGCAGCAGCACGACAAGGCCAAGCACGATTGCCCAGTTGTCGCCTACAATGCGCATGGCATTCGCGAACAGTTCTTCCATTCCGATGATCCTCCGTCTTGCGCCAGATATTGCGTAGATAAAAACAGAACACTACCATCGATTGCGTCACATGGGATCATTATACAGAAAAAAAGCGCTGGCGGCAAGATATTCTCCATGGTATAATGCAAAAAGAATTCATCGCAAGAAAATGAGGGGTATTTTTGGCTACTACGCTACGCCGGCGGACGCGACATGTTCGCCGAAAAAGAATGGCCTTTCTGCTCATCCTGACAGGTGTTTTGGTGGTACTGCTGCTCCTGGCCGCATGGTTGTGGCAAAGCGGCCTCCTTCGGCCCAACACACTACCCTACGGTCTGAACAACGTTCAGGTCGGTGATTCTTTGGACAAGCTTGTGTCCAAGCTACCCGTTGCCACATACGAAGAGCAGCCCGATGATTACGTGCTGCTCTTCGCCCAGGATATTGTGGGGGATCGCCTGGTCGCCCCCTATGCCGTGATTCTGCCGGAAGAAGCATCGCTCCGCCTGCGTGTAGTCTCCCCTGGACGCAAAGAGGGCGACGCGCCGTTTTCCGTGGGTGACTTCCAGGTCGATCCGGATACCAACACCATCACCCATGTGCAGTGGCATACCGAGGAGCAGTTGCCCGTCCAAGCCTATCTGGG
>JAVBUS010000201.1:0-13588 GCA_031555125.1 Eubacteriales bacterium
TGCTGCAAAACCTGCTGGACGAAGGCATGCATGTGCGCGATTTGCGCACCATTATGGAAACCTTGGGCGAACATATTCTGCGTACCCAGGATGTGGACGACCTGACTGCCGCCGTGCGGGTAGCACTGGGCCGCGCCATCATCCACCAACTGTTCCCCGGCGCATTGTTTTACATCGCCGCCGCCCAGTTCTTTTTAGGCAATTTCCTGTTCCTATACTCCAATATTCTGGGGGCCTATACCGTCATCCGGGACAGCGAGGAGCAAGGGCACATGCAAATCGCCTATTCCATCATCCTCTCTGGCGTGCTGATGCCGGTATACTGGGTCCTGATGAGTGTGGCGGCCTACAAAGCGCTCTTTCAACTCTTCCGAAACCCCCATTATTGGGAGAAAACCCAGCATGGCCTCTCCGATGCGCTGTATATGCCGGAGGAGGTCGAGTTCCCTGTCCAGCGCGCACAGTGAACACATCTACCAAGTAAAGGACGTGAATCCATGCGCAACATACACTTTTTACGCATCGCTGGCATGCTGGCACTGATCGCGCTGCTGGCGATGCCGTTGGCTTCCGTGGCCACAGAGAACGCATCCGGTTTAACGCTGCTCTCCACGCCGTTGCCGCTGGAAACCCAGACGCCAGTGGCCACCGAAGCGCCCCCCGTCCAGCTCTATGCTGTGGAATCCCCGTTGCCCACAGTCACGCCGGCGCCGGTGGAAGCCGCGGCCGATCCCGCCGTCACCGCCGCAGGCAAGACGCCCTTCATGCTCCGCCTCTTCCGGGAGGATCAGAAGCTGGGCATGCCCAAGAACAGCCTTTCCTATTGGTTCATCGTGCCCCACGGTCTCTCCCTGGTGGATCAGTGCACCCTCACCCTGCACATCACCTATTCCGAAACCTTTATTGAGGAACTCTCCTCCATCACGGTCTACATCAACGACATTCCCCTTGCCACCCGCAAAACCGTGGAGGAGGGCACCCAGGAATTCACCTGGGAAATTCCCTTCGATACCTCCCGGATTCGCACCGACGGCTATAACGAGATCAAGTTCATCAGCGTGCAGCGCTCCATAGAGGGGGAGTGTGCCGACATCGACAATCCCACCAACTGGATGATCCTGCATAAGGATTCCAAGCTCACCGTACTGCTGGAGCCGGCGAAGGCCCCCGCCATTCGCGACTATTTGCCGCTTTACTACGATACCTTCTCCGAGCCCTTCACGCTGGCCAATGACTTCGTGCTCAGCAGTTTGACCGATATCCCGGTGGTGGAGACCATGCTGGGCATGTCCAACGCCGCCGGCATGTACTATGCCGACAAGGAGTACCTGCAGGCCAAGGTCTCTGATCCCGCCGATGCCCTGGACACCCCGGGCAACCGAATTTTCGTCGGTTCCGCAGAGCCGCCCAAAACATGGGACAACGCCCTGGTCAATCTGCCGGTCAAACCCATTCCGCTGGATAGCGCATTCATCTCCACCCGCGGCTTTACGGAGCAGTATCCCTTCTATAAGCTGTTGGTGTTGGGCTATGACCGGGTTGGGCTGAACAAGGCCGCTAAATACTTTAACAACCGCGATATCCTGGAGCAGACTGCGGAGGACACGCTGCTGCTGCAGTCAGACATCGACACCAAAGCCATCCGGGCCGCCGCCAAGCTCACCGACACCGGCCTGTATAGCTTTGAAGATTTCGGTCTGAAGGATATCTCCCTGGCGGGCGCGTTTCACCAGCGGGCGGAGCTCACCTTCCTTCAGCCCGAAGGCGTCCGTGGCGAAGCAGGTTCTTACCTATCCCTCAAATATCGCCATAGCGCCGCGCTGCTCTCCGACCGCTCCCTGTTGTCGGTATCCATCGACAATATCCCCGTCACCAGTGTCAAGCTCTCGCCCCAGAACGCGGGTGGCGGCACCCTGATGGTGGACATCCCGCCGGAAGCGCTGCTCAATCCGGAGCTCAAGGTCACCATCGAGTGCTACCACTACCTGGGCAAGGTGGACTGCACCAAGGACTATTACGACGTTGCCTGGACCGTGTTGGACGCGAAGGAATCCAAGATCTTCTTCAAGGCCGGCACCAGCATGATCAAACCCACCCTGCGCAACTTCCCCTACTTCTATCCCTCCGAAGATGCCGAGGTATCCCTCTACCTGCCCGGCACCTTGGATAAAAACCTACTATCCATCGCCTCCATGCTGTCCACCCGGGCAGGCCAAAACACCGGCTCCGCCTTTACGTGGAACGTGATCAACGGCACCGTACTAGAGCAGGCGAAGGGCGATATCGTGCTCATTGCCGAGCGCGGATCCACCATGCTCCCCCCCGACATCACCAAGGAACTGGCCATTGTGCCCAGCCCCACCAGCTATACCGTGCAAGCCTCCTTGCCCGTGATCCCGGAAACCCTAGAGAATAAAGTAATCTTCCAGGCGATCCGCTCCCCCTGGCAAGCCAACAAGATGATTTATGTGGTGCTGTATGACGGCGAACAGAGCTTGGGGTATCTGTCCGCGCTATTGCAGGAAAAGACCAAGCTAAACCAGCTGAAGGAGCAAATCTGCATCGTTGGCAAGGATTCCTACGTGCAGGCATTCTCCAGCACCGCGCCGGAGGCCGTTCGCCAAACTGCTCCCGCCACCGTGACGGAATACGTCAAGCAAGTGGAGTCCTATACCGATATGCCTTGGTGGCTGTTGTGCATCCTGGCGGTGGCCGTCCTGATCGTTATCCTGGCTATCATCGCCGTGCTGCGCCAACGCCGCCGCGGCAACCAGTATCGCCAGACCGGCGAAAAGCACAAGCAGGCCCAGGGTTTTGCGCCCCAGCGTCCCAATAGTGGCAATACCAATCCCGACGACCCGGATGACCAGTAGTGCGGACCGAGGTGATAGGCTTGGAATCAAACGTATTGTTGCCAACCGATCGACCATGGCGCGCACACTGGGGCATGACACTGCTGTTGTTCTTGGGCGTGCTGTCCGCCGAAATCGCTGGCGCGTATATCTTACTCTATCGCAACGGGTACATCCTTTCGGACGCCATTGCACGCACCGCCAACGCGTATTACGTGCTGTACATCAGCCCGCCGAAACTGGCTTCCATCGGCTTGGTATGGAACCCTCTCCCCAGCTTTATGCAGCTTCCCTTCCTACTGTTTGCGCGGCTGTGGCCCCCGCTGGCGACCTATGGCGTCGCCGGCGGGCTGGTCACCGCTATCTTCGCCGCCATCAATGTAGCCTACCTCTTTCGCTGCTTTAAGCATTACGGCACCTCCACCTGGCTATCGCTGCTATTTTTGTTGCTGCTGTGCCTCAATCCTTTTTGGTTCTATTACGGCTGCAACGGCATGAGCGAAATGCCCTTCTACACGTCCATCATTGTCAGCACCCACGCACTGGGCAAGTGGAACGAGTCCCGCAAGACCTTTGATTTGGTCGTCATCGCCGTCATCCTTTGCCTGGGCTTTTTATGCCGGTACGAGGCCCTGGCCATCGCCGCGGGCGTAGGCATTGCGGTCTTGGCGGTCATCTACTTCGCAAAGGATCCTCACTCCGCCTTCCAGCGCAAGTCCCTGCGCATGCGCACCGAATACAGCGCAGCCACCTATGTGCTGGTGTTTCTGCCCTTCGTGTTCACGGTGGGGGTGTGGATTCTGCTCAACTGGACCATCATGGGAGACCCCCTCCACTTTCTCAACTCACAATACTCCAACTCGGCCCAGAGTGAATACATCCGCAACCAGGACGTCATTCTGGCCATGTCGAACCCTGCCAGCACCTTTGTGTTCATGATGCAAAAGATGCTCCCCTTCCTACCCCTGGCCATCGCCATGGGCGTGGAGCGCATCGCCAGCAAGCGGCTGTTCCGCATCGATTTCTTTTTACCCTTTTCGTTGTTTTTGCTGGTAAGCGGTTTTCACTTCTCCATGCTGACCACCCACAAATCCTTTGGCTGGCTTCGGTTCTATTCCTTTGCGCTGCCCATTTACTTCGCCTGGCTCCCCTACGAGCTGTCTCGGCTCAAGGGATTGCTCCGCCAGGCCTCCGTCCTGATGTTCGCCACCGCCTTGATCTTGTCCGGCCTGCTGGTATACGGCACCTTTGACTCCCAGATCCAAGCACCGGAGGAGTACGAGGCCATCTATCAAACCGACGTATCCGGCGTTGCGCTGCAGCGGCAGGCTGCCGAGCGCATCAACACCACCTACCTGGAGGATACCATCCTGCTGGACAGCTTCACCATGAGCACCTTGGTGTTGCACCTTCATTCGCCGGAACGGCTCATCATCAACACGTCGGAGGTGTTTCAGGCCGCGGTGCGTGCCCCCTCCAAGTTCGATGTTCGTTACATCATCGTCGCGGATCCCAACGGCATCGGTGCCCTGGACACATTCAACATCGTCTATCCCGATCTGTACAGCGGCGGTGAAGAATGGTGTGTCGAGCGCGAAGAAATCCATGGCTTTAAGGTGTTTGAGGTGTTATACTAGCACCAAAAGCTCCCATAAGTGAAGGAGGCCTTCCGATGCGCATCTATGGCATGGCGACCAACCGGTTGCGGGACCCCATGGGGTTTTTGCTGAACGCACCGCGACTGAGTTATAAGGTGGATCAAACCGACGCCAAGCGGCAAACCGCCGCCCGCATCCGCATCGCAATGGATGCGGAAATGACCGCCCTGTGCTTCGACAGCGGCAAGCGTGCCGACCTGGACAGCCTTGGCTTTGTGCCCGATCTCGCCCTGACCCCGCGCACGCGCTATTGGTGGGACGTGGAAGTGTTTGCGGACGATGCGTCGTCCGCACGCTCCGCGCCCGCCTTTTTTGAAACCGGCAAGATGCAGGAGCCATGGGCCGGGCAATGGATCACCGCACCGGTGGTCGGCAACATGGTCCTAACCCGCCGCTTTACCTTGCCCCAGGACGTACGTCAAGCGCGCATGTACATTGTCGGCCTGGGATTGTACGAGCTGTACTGCAACGGCAGCAAGGTCGGCGACGAACTGCTGGCTCCCTTCTGCAACGCCTATGACCGCTGGATTCAGTTGCAGACTTACGATGTGGGCGATCTGCTGGTTACCGGTGACAACGAACTGCGCGTCATGCTGGGCGATGGCTGGTATATGGGGCGTTTCGGCTTCAAAGGAAAGCGGCAACTCTATGGCGATGCCCAAGCACTACGGTGCGAACTGCATATCACCTTGGCGGACGGCACCCGGCAGACCATACTATCCGACACCGACTGGCAGGCCACCGAAAGCCCCGTGCGCTCCGCCAGCATCTATGATGGCGAGGCGTATGACGCTACCTTTGTACCCGGTTTGCCGATGGCTGCCGTGCCGTATGCCGGACTGGACGACGCCCGTCTGGTGGATCGCCTGTCCCCGCCGGTACGGGTCTGCCAGCGCTTGACCCCCAAGGAGATCCTGACCACGCCTGCCGGGGAGACTGTCTTGGATCTTGGACAAGAGATCACCGGCTATCTGGAGTTCACCACCCGCGCCCCTGCGGGCACGGAACTCAAGCTGTCCTACTTCGAAATCTTGCAGGACGGCAACTTCTATCGCGATAATCTGCGCAGCGCACAGCAGATCCAGACCTATATTGCTGACGGACAGCCCGCCACCGTGCGGCCCCACTTCACCTTCTTTGGTTTCCGCTATGTCAAGCTTGAGGGCTTTACCGCAGCGCGGGTTTCAGATTTCTGCGGCTGTGTGGTACACTCGGATATCGTCCGTAGCCTCACCTTCTCCTGTGCCAACGAGAAAGTAAATCGCCTGGCTGAGAACGTGATGTGGGGACAACGCGGCAACTTCCTGGACGTGCCCACGGATTGTCCTCAACGGGATGAACGCATGGGCTGGACCGGTGATGCCCAGGCATTCTCCGGCACAGCGTGCTTCCAGATGGAGTCCCAAGCCTTTTTTGCCAAGTATCTGTACGACATGCAACAGGAACAGGACAAACGGCAGGGGTCCGTGCCCTATGTGGTGCCCTCCGTCGGCGTCAACGGCGATGGCAGTTGCGCCTGGTCCGATGCCGCCACGGTGATCCCCTGGAATCTGTTCCTGTTCTATGGGGATCTGGAATTGCTGCGCACCCAGTACAGCAACATGCGGGACTGGGTGGAGTGGATCTATCGCACAGACGAGGCCAGCGGCAGCAAACGGCTATGGCACGTAGGCTTCCACTTTGCGGACTGGCTAGCCCTGGATACCAAGGACGGTTCGGCCATGGGCGGTACCGACATGCACTACATCGCCTCGGCATACTACTATTATTCCACTTCGCTGCTGCTCAAGGCCGCCGTTGCCCTTGGCTATACCCAAGACATCCAGCGTTACACCCAGCTACAAGCGGAAATCCGCCAGGCCATCCAGCGCGAGTACTTCACCCCCTCCGGCCGCCTTGCGCAGACCACCCAGACCGGGTACATCTGTGCCCTGTTTATGGACTTTGCCCCCCAAGAACACCGTGCCCTACTCACCCGCCTGCTGGCGCTCGATTTTGAGGAGTCCAACGGCCAGCTTCGCACCGGTTTTGTGGGCACAGCCTATCTGTGCCGCACCCTGTCCCAGATCGGGCTCAATGCGCTGGCTTACTCGCTGCTCCTGCGAGAAGACTATCCCGGTTGGCTGTATGAGGTCAGCATGGGTGCCACGACCATCTGGGAGCGCTGGAACTCCGTGCTTCCCGATGGCCATATGTCCGACACCGGCATGAACAGCCTGAACCACTATGCTTATGGCGCGGTGATGGAATGGGTCTGCCGGGATGTGGTGGGCATCAATCCGGTGGAAGAGGCACCAGGATTCCGTCGTGCCCTGCTCAAACCCCTGCCGGACGAGCGGCTCGCCCATGCCGAAGCCACCTACGAATCCGCCGCCGGACAGTATGCCAGCGCATGGCGCATCGACCGAGACACCTTCCGCTGGACGGTGACCATTCCCTTCAACGCCACCGCCACCCTGGTTTTCCCCCGGGCTGAGGAGAGCACGCTACGAGGCCTGCATCCCAACTTGGCCCTGGCGGCCCAAGGCGGCCAACTGTCCGCCACCCTGGACGCCGGCACCTACACCTTCCAATACCCACTGTTGCCGGTGGGCCCCCAAGAACAGATTACCGTGAACTGCCCCATCTAACCAGAATGATGCTAAAAAAGCGCGGTGTGCGGCGACGGATGCTCCGTCCCCGACACACCGCGCTTTGTCATGGATCCTCGGGTTCCGCGACGCAGCCGATCCAGGATTCCACCTGGGTTTGCATCCGCGTCAGATGCTCCCGCCCCTCCGCCCGATCCCGGACACGCACCGACAGGTACACCTTCAGTTTCGGCTCCGTGCCCGATGGACGTACGATGGCTTTGCATTCCTTGCCTACATAAGTCAACACATCACTGGGTGGCAAGCCACTCAGTCCATTTGCATAATCCCGTATTTCCGTGATGGGATCCAGATCGATTCGTTCCGGCGGCGTGGTTCGCAGCTTTTTCATCAGGGCCTGCATCTCCTGCATGGGCAATGCACCCCGCATCTGAAAGTCCAGCAGCTTCGCTTCCATGAAGCCGTATCGCCCATAGAGCGCATCCAGCGCATCGTTCAGGGTTTTCCCCTTTTCCGCTTGGCACTGTGCCAGCTCCGCCACCAGCATGGCCGCCATCACACCGTCCTTGTCACGGACATGGGTGCCCGCCAAGTAGCCGCAGCTTTCTTCAAACCCAAATAGGAAGTTCTCCGGTGTCCCAGCCTGTTCCTGGCTGCCAATCACCTCGCCGATGTACTTAAAGCCAGTCAGCACCTCCGTCACCTGCACCCCGTATGCGGCTGCCACATCGAAGGCTAGATCCGTGGTAACAATGGTCTTGACCACCATAGGGTGGGGAGGCATCTTGCCCAGGCCAGCGCGTTGCCGCAAGATGAAATCCATCAACAGCAGCCCCACCTCGTTGCCGGTCAATACCGCGTAGGTACCATCCCGCTTCCGTGCCGCCACACCCACCCGGTCGCAATCCGGATCGGTAGCGATCAGCACGTCAGCCCCCTCCTGTGCCGCCGTTTCCAGGCCCAGCTTCAGCGCGGCACGCAGCTCGGGATTCGGCTTGGGGCAGGTGGGAAAATCGCCGTCCGCCTCGCACTGCTTCATCACCTCGATGACCTCGATCCCCGGCATCTGTGCCAGCACACTGCGCACCGGCTCCAATCCCGCCCCATGGAGTGGGGTATAAACGATCCGTGTGGGATGGCCACTAGCCGGGTGCAGCACGCGGCATGCTAACGTCCGGGTGATAAAATCCTCATACACCGACCCAGGCACCGGGCGCAGCAGACCCGCTGTCTCGGCCTCCGCCACCGTCAGCCATCGCAGCGCATCATAGGTCACCTGGCCGATCTGGCCGGTG
Source organism: Eubacteriales bacterium (assembly GCA_031555125.1). GTDB lineage: Bacteria > Bacillota > Clostridia > Christensenellales > Aristaeellaceae > WQXF01. The sequence continues at coordinate 8,397 of JAVBUS010000201.1, forward strand.
ATGGCTTGGGCCGCAGCCTCAGTGATCTGGCATCCATCGGCACCGTATACCTTGTAGCCGTTATACTGCGCCGGATTGTGGCTCGCGGTGATCACCACCCCCGCATCGCAGCCCAGCGCACGTACCGCAAAGGACAGCATGGGCGTGGGCATCAGCCGGTCGTACAGCCACACTTGCAGCCCATGCGCCGCAAACACACCTGCCGCCCGTTCCGCGAACGAGCGGGAGCCGTGACGCGAGTCATAAGCGATGGCCACGGCCCGGCCTGCATGGTTCCTTACATAAAGCGCCAGTCCTTGGGATGCTTTGGCCACAGTATAAAGGTTCATCCGGTTGGTGCCAACGCCCAGGATACCCCGGAGTCCACCGGTGCCAAAGCCCAGCTCTTGGCCGAAGCAGGCCATCATACGTTCGGGCTCCTGCATGATGTCCCTCGCTTGCGCCTGTGTTTGCGGATCGAAACACCGCCCCTCGCACCACATGCGTGCCGCTTGCATCGCTTCCATCGTAGCACTTCCTTCCCTTCGTGGTAAAAAACAGGCATCCCCTCATCCTGGAGAATGCCTGCCGATCCCGTGCCAACCTTACGCAGTACCCATCGGATTGTGTGCCGACACGCGCCGCTTCTTCCACCGCTTATGCACCGCAGGCAAGCAACCGTACTGGGCTGTGCGGTGTGCATCCGATCCCACCAGGTCGATGCGGTGATCGGCGTGCAGCCGATTCACCGTCCGCCGTTGAGACGACCACCAAGGGTACAAGAAAGCCTCCGCGTCCACTTGCAACAGCGCACCAAGTCCCTGCCACTGCTGGACGATCTTGGGCTGCTTTTGCACATACACATACCGCTCCGGATGCGCGATGATGACCACGATGCCTTGCTCGCGCCATTCGCTGAGCAGAAAGGGCAGCTCCGGCGTAGACTGCTCATTGCGAAGCTCCAGCAGGAGATACTGTTGGTGCGACCCCGGCAGAGCGAAACAGTACGGTGAGATGTCTTGCACCATGAGCGCTGCACGAATATTGAGTTCCGCCCCCAGCACCAGCGCAATGCCCTGCTCTAGGGCAAAGGGCAAAATCGCGTCGTAAGCCCGTCGGTGCGCCCCGCGATCCGTATCCTGGCTGCGCACATGGGGTGTGGCCACCAGGGTGCGCACCCCGACTGCCGCCGCCGCGCACAGCATGTCACGGGCCTCCGCCTCATCCCGGGCGCCGTCATCCACTCCCGGCAACACATGGGCATGCATATCCAGCATCATCGGCTCTCCCATTCACCACGGTCGACTACATATCGTCCTGGGGCGTCTGTCCTGTCTGCTTGTCCTTACGCCCCTTGCGCTTTTTGCCGTTCTGCTGTTCATAGTAACGGCCATATCGCTTGTCATAATATCCATGGCCTTTGACCGGCTGCACAAAGTTGATGATGGCCCCCAGCGTCGTGGCGTTGCTCTTTTCCAATTGATCCAGCACGCCGCGCACGTCGTCCAGCTCCACCACATTGCGGGCCACGGTCAGAATGGCGCCATCCACCTTGCTGGCCAGCAGAGCCGCGTCCACAAACATGCCCAAGGGGGGGGTATCAAAGATGATTAGGTCAAACATACTCTGGGCTTGTTGCATGAACTGGGAAAAGCTATCGGACATGACCACCCGGGACAGCATGGTGGCCTGGTGGCTATTGTCGATAAAGTACAGGTTCTCCACACCCGTGGGAGTAATAACGTCTTGCAACTGTTTGTTTCCGGACAGGCAATCGATGATATCATGTCGATTGCGGCGCTTGAGCAGCCGACCCAACGTGGGGTTGCGGAAGTCCATATCCACCAACAACGTCCGCTTGCCTTCCTCCGCATAGAGGGAGGCAAGCATCACACTTAGGGTGCTCTTCCCTTCGCTGGGAGTCGTGCTGGTCAGCACCAAACTGCGCAGCGGGTGATCCAGGGAAGAGAACATAATGTTGGCCGCAGTAGTCTTAACGCTCTCCCGGGTGGCATCCGATACATAGGAAAGCAGGTGATTGACTTGCGGTCCTTCTTCCTCCATGTAGGACGTCATCTCTTTTCGGTAGCCGATGACGTTGCCCAACACCGGAATGTCCAGCATCTCGCGCACTTGCGATTCATCCTTGACCTTGGTGTTGAGCATCTCCAACATTAAAATGATGCCAACACACGCCACCATGCTCAGCACAAACGCCAGCATGGTATTGCGCGTGCGGGCAGGACCCGAGGGCGTAGTCGGCACCTCGGCCTCCTTGGAGATACTGACACTGTCCACGCGCATAAAATCCTGTATATAGGTCTTAAAAAAGCGACTGGTGGTATTGGCCACATCCGCACAAACAAAGCGGTTTTCTCCTGTGGCATGTACCTCTACGATGCGCGTATTGGGTACGTTGACCACGTCCAGCTTTACGATACTGCCCAGATTTTCGAGATGGAGCTCCGCCGCCGCATTTTCGATGACCGGCGAACGCTCAAACAATGCCTTGTAGTCGGAGGCAAAGCTGGTGCCCGCACTGGTATCGACACGAAGCTGCCCGGTGGAATCCTGATAGGTCACCGCCACCACCAAGGCGGTTTTTGCCGTGTACACATTGGGCTGGTAGTAGAAATATACGCCGACGATCAGCGCCACTACAATCGGCACCACCAGAATCAACCAGAGCCGTTTGTACAGGGTCCGGACAACTTGCTTCACCGAAATCTCTTCCATCGACTCACTCCCCGTTACTCATGATATAGAAAGGCGCGAACACGCTCAATCTCCTGTTCCATATTGGCCACATACACAACGCTGTGCATATTCTCGAACCGCACGAGGCGATCTTCCGGCAGCGGGGTTCGGTCCTGTTCAATCCCAGCCATGTCGTCCAGCGCCGCCGATTGCGGCAACAGAGCAAGAATGTCCATGGCGCCAATGTTGGTCTGCACAAGAGGCAACAAAGCCTGCACCGTTTTGGTGAGCTTGGTCATGGGTTGTGCCAGCAGCACTTCCATAATGGTCTCCAGCACAATTCGCTGGCGCTCGTTCCGCGCCACATCGCTGGTCAGGTCGTCGATGTTTCGCTTTCCCATATAGGCAACAGCTTGTTTCCCCCGCAGCTTTTGCTTGCCCGCCTTTCGAAGGCCTGTGGGCTTTAGGTCTTCCTTACGCACGTCAACGGTGATCCCGCCCAACTTGTCCACCAGGCGGCCCATGTCCTCGCGCTCAATCATAGCGTAATAATGAATATCCAATGAAAACAGCTGATTGACCTGTGCGACAAGGGCCTCCGGCCCGCCGAAGTAGTGTGCGATACACAGCTTGGTGACCCCCTGGTCCGGCAGTTCAATCAGGTAATCGCGATCGATGCTCAGTACCTGCGCCTTGTGACGCGTCAAATCGAGCTGGGCGATCAGGATCGCATCCGCCCGACCGTAATGCTGTACTTCCCCTGCCTGCACATCACGCTGAGCAGCGTCATCCGCGCCGATGAGAAGCACGGTAAAATACCCCTCCTGCTCCGCGCGGACCGATATAGCGCCCAAGCAAAGGGTGACGAGCAGCATCCAGCAGAAAAACCTCTTCATGTGCCATCCTCATCCGGTGATAGAGAAATACTTCGCGTATAGGTAACGGTCAGCGCCTTGCCCCGCTGCATGGTGATGGTCATCTCACCATATTGCCACATGGCGGTACGCTTGAGGGCTTGCATCGGCACGCCGTATCGCTTGCACAAAGAAAGAAACAAAGCGGAAAATGTATCGGCATGGTTCTTTTTCATGGTAAAGGTGCGGCTGATGAGCACATCCTGTGCGTAGCGATAGGTCAACTTGCTTGCATCCAACTGGTATAGCTGCAGATCCTCTGTCACCTGTACGTCGGATTTTCGCATTTTGACGCCTTCTGCCGATGCCACATCCGCCATCGCCATGTCCCATCCAATGTCACGGAATGCATCCGGATCATGGGCCAACAGCTCCATCTGCTCCTGCTCCGCCGTCGTTTCCTGGGTGGATGCGATGGTACTTATCTCTTCCGCTTGCCCAAACACGGGAACGAGCGACAACGCAACCCATGCGGCTAGGATCTGCCTTCGCATTTCGCTTCCCTCCCAGCAAAAGAGTCCGTAGATTCAAGATCAACCGCTACATGCCATCGCAGATAGGCGACAGCACGTAGCGGCTTCACTTTCAACAGAGTGCAACAGAATGGTTCAATCTGTCCACGACTTTTGATTATTTGGTTACGAAGAAGGCGGGAGAGTAACGGACGATGCTGTACAGCTCCCACTTATCCTTGGGATAGGTGAAGTTGTAGTTTTCGTAGAAGGTGCGTTGCTCCGGGGTGAACTTCTCGTACTCGCCCGTCGGCGCGTACAGCAGTTTCACCACGATACGCAGGAAGGGCGTCTCCACGCCGTCGATCATCACAGTGCCGTAACCGCTCTCCATGCTGCCGTTGGCCAACGTCTGGGCATCAAACACCTGGGCACCGTCGCCCTTGGCAATGTCGGGGCCCAGATCAGCCAGCTTCTCCATCAGGAGCGTGGCCTGCTCTTCGAAGGGCTTCGTGGCAAAGTCCTCACCCAGATCAAGGATCTTATCCATACCGACGAAACCGGCCTCTGCCACCGCGCCCTTCTTGATCTCATCCAGCAAATTCTCGGTCACTGCCTTGACAACCTCCGCAGGCGCCGGATGATCAGCGATAACGATACCGCGGAAGTTGCCATCCTCAGGGATCGCTTCGAATACCGTGATATCGTACATCGACAGCTTACCGTCGGCATATACGACCTCTTCGCCGGATTCGGGGCTGGTGGCCGCCATGGCTACCGCACCGAATAAAAATAGCGCGATCAGCAACAACGAAATAACCTTTTTCATCCAACATTCCTCCACATCTGTTCGTTCCTCTTCAGGCTGCGCCCACGAGTACAACAAGATATTCTTACTGACAAGTATACCACATTCCAGAAAAATGGCAATCTGTTTCGTTCATCATTTTTTCTTGATTTTCCTATTTTTCTGGTGCGAATCGAGGAAAATCGTCACAGGATGAGCATTGCATCCCCGAAGGAGAAAAAGCGATACCGCGATGCAACCGCCTGCGCATACAGGGCAAGCATCTCCTCTCGTCCCATCAGAGCGGACACCAGCATGAGCAAGGTGGACTGCGGCAAGTGGAAGTTGGTGATCAGGGCATCC
>JAVBUS010000256.1:0-2554 GCA_031555125.1 Eubacteriales bacterium
AGCGAGTCACGGCGCAAGCCGTGCATTCGAAGGAAATGCATCCTGCGTTTCCTTCGAGGGCGTCGACTTTGTCGATGCCATGAACGACGCCCCCGGCTTTGATGCCGGGGGCGTCGTTTCTAGCGTGTCAACCAGGCAATGGTCTCGACCCGTTGGCTGGCATCGGCGATGACCCGCTTGGGCTGGGTGCCAAAGAACTCCACCACGGGCTGATTTTTCTTGATGTTCCAGATCCCGGCTACCCGGCCATCCACCAGGATGGTGGGCAGGCAGATGCCGGACTTAAGGATGACCGTGCTCTTGTGCTCCGGGGGCAATACGTCGCTGCGCTGGGTATAGGAGACGATCATGGGATCAAAGCCGGACAGCAGCGTCAAGGCCGGGATGTCGGCGGTATCCTGGTTGTCGGGCAGGGAATAGTATCGATGACCCTTGTGTTCAAAGGTCTCATAGTCCGCCAGGCACAGTCGGCGCATCCTTTTCGCTTCGTCCTTCCAAAAGCCGAAGAACCAGGCGGCATCCTCCAGGGTGGCGGGGCCATAGGCCTCCAGGTATCGGTGGAACAGCCCCGGTAGCACCTCTTCTACGGTCTGTGAGGGCTCGGCGGAGATCATGTCAAAGTCCCGGCTGGTCATATCGCGAAAGGCCACCTTGCCCATTCGCGCCAGGTTGACGAACACACCGCCCCAGGAGGAGAACATGGAATCGATGAAGGCGGGGTCATGGGTATCGGCAAAGATTTTGCGGAACTCTGTGCGGGAGTACACACCGTCCTCCATATAGCGCAGGACTTCCTCACCGAACTGAGTCACCGTGTCCTCGCCAAAGAAGCGGCCCAGGTAAGACGGCCCGCTGTGGAGGGCCAGCAATTCCGGCAGGTCCTCATACACCACGCCGTGCAGGGTGCCGCGATACAGCCAGGTTTTGGTGAGCTTGTTCTTCCAGCCGTGGATGGCCGCGCCCCGGATCAGTGCGGAAAAAGGCACGTTGCGGTGGAACCAGCAATGTAGGCCCATCAGTTCGTGGGAAAGGGTCAACAGATCCTCGCACTTGCGGGAGAGGTACAGGCCGTGCATGCGCCGGCGCAGGATGTATTCGGAACGGCTTTGTTCGGTCATGGCGGCCTCCTTTGTGCGCGTGTCGTTGCCGTACAGTATAAGGATACGGCGGCAAAAAGGCAAGAGTCACCAACATATTGGATGTCTTGTAAAAGAAAAGTGCGAAACGCATATTCCCTTTCTCATAAAAACAATAGAAAACAAATGTTTGCATTTATCAAAATGGCATGCTATACTGACGCAGAACGAAGAACAAACATTCTCTGATCGGAGGGCGTGCCATGGAGCTAATGGACAAGCTGCGTATTCTTACCGGGGCGGCCAAGTACGATGTGGCTTGCACATCCAGCGGCAGCGACCGCAAGGGCGCTCCGGGTGCGCTGGGCAATGCGGTGGGCTGTGGTATCTGCCACAGCTTTTCTGCCGATGGGCGATGCATTTCACTGCTTAAGACGCTGATGAGCAACGCATGCATCAACGACTGTAAGTACTGCGCATGCCGACGCAGCGGCGATGTGGAGCGGGCCACCTTGTCGCCCCGGGAGTTGGCGGATCTGACGATCTCCTTCTATCGCCGCAACTACATCGAGGGGCTGTTTTTGTCCAGTGGTATCGTAGGATCCGCCGACGCTACCACCGAACGCATGTGCGAGGCGCTGGAGCTGTTGCGCTACACCCACGGCTTCCGGGGCTACATCCATGCCAAGGGCATCCCCGGTACCTCCCCGGCGCTGATCGAGCGTCTGGGCACCCTGGTGGATCGCCTGAGCATCAACATCGAGCTGCCATCAGAAAGCTCACTGATTTCCTTGGCACCGGAGAAGAACAAGGCCGCCATCCTGGCCCCTATGGGGCAGATCGCCGGGGCCGTGGCCCAAAGCAAGTCGGAGCTGGCCATCTATCGCCACAGCAAGCCCTTTGCACCGGCGGGGCAAGCCACCCAGATGATCGTGGGGGCCTCGCCGGAGAGCGATTACCAGATCCTGCAACTCTCCCAGGGGCTGTACAAGCGATACCAGATGCGCCGTGTGTTTTACTCCGCCTATATCCCGGTGGGGGACTCTCGATTCCTGCCCTCGGTAGCGGCGCCGCTGTTGCGGGAGCATCGGCTGTACCAGGCTGACTTTTTGATGCGGCAGTACGGCTTTGATGCTACGGAAATCCTGGAGCCTGACGCCCCCTGGCTGGACGCGCGGTTGGACCCAAAGTGCCTGTGGGCCCTGCGGCATCCACAACTGTTCCCCATAGAGTTGCAACGGGCGGATTACTTGGCACTGCTCCGCATCCCGGGCATCGGACCCACCAGCGCGCAGCGCATCGTGGAAGCCCGGCGCACGGCGGCCCTGACCTTTGAGATCCTCAAGCGTTTGGGGGTGGTGCTCAAGCGGGCGCAGTACTTCGTCACCTGTCAGGGTCGTGGGATGCCGGGGCTGCGGCTTTCGCCAGAGAGCATGTATTATTGCCTGGCGAAGGATTGCCGGGTAGCCCCGCAGACA
>JAVBUS010000042.1:0-7332 GCA_031555125.1 Eubacteriales bacterium
GAAGCGCAATTTCCGGCGGATTTTCCGCCATATCGGCGTCGTTCTGCACTTGGCGTACCTCCAGTACGCCGCGTTCCGACTCCTTGATCTGGCGCAAAATCCTTGGAACTTGCATTTCCTCCCCTTTTGAAACACGCCCTAGTATGGGATGATGTTACTGTGCAAAATACTGGGCAATCAGCTCGTCGTACTTGCCGCTGGCTTTGACCTCCGCCAGCACCTCGTTAACGACCTTGAGCAGTTCCTCGTTGCCCAACTTGACGGCGACGCCGTAATCTTCCACCGGCAGTTCGATGCCTTCCAGGATCATCAGGTCATCGTTCTTGCTGACGAACACGTTGGCAGGCGCGGTGTCGATGATGACGCAGTCCGCACGGCCGGCCTTAAGTTCCATGATGGCATCGGCGGCGTTCTTGAAGGCTGCAACCTTCTCCGTGGGGAGCTTCAGCTCTTCAGTCGCCAGGATGTAGCCGGTGGTGGCATCCTGCACGGAAACCATCTTGTCCTTGATATCTTCCAATGTAGCGATGCCGGTATAATCCTTGCGGACGATGACGGTCTGTTTCGCGTTGAAGTACGAATCGGAGAAGTCTGCATGCTGCTGGCGATCGGGGCGGATGGTCATGGCGGCGAGGACGATGTCCACCTTGCCGCTGTCCAGTGCCATCAGCAAGCCGTCAAAGGCCATGTCCTCCACTACCAGCTCCTTGCCCAACTTTTCTGCGATCAGCTTGCCGATCTCGATATCGAAGCCGGTGGCCACGCCATTATCGTCGATGTACTCAAAGGGAGGGAAAGAACAGTTGGATCCCAGCACCAGGGTATCGGCAGCCAGACCGGCCATTGGGATCATCAGGGCCATCATCAGCAACAAAGCGATAAACTTTTTCATGGGATTGCCTCCTTGCGGTTCTGCATGATTATTTGTTGTGAGCGCATTATAGCGCATAATCATAAGGCCGTCAAGCACCTTTTTGCTGATTTTGCTGGCCTTCAAAACTGAATATACACAGTGGAGATGTCTCCAAAAAAATGCTCCCAGGCCTCTCTACCCATACAACCCTAAGTGCCCCCCAGACACATACTCGCTCTTCCACCCCTATTCCACCAGAACCCGGCAGACATAAGGACCACGCCACGCTTGCACTCTATCTCTATCCATGATACGATAGCCACGCATCAAATGCAGTTGGAGGCGTTCCCTTGCTCACCATTATTGTCAACACCGCCGCCGGACACGGCAGAGCCCTCCGCGTGGCAAAACAAGTGACCGCCGTCCTGGACGGTCGGAGCGTTCCCTATACCATACAATACACGCAAGCCCCGGGCCACGCCACCGCGCTGGCCCGCGCTGCCGCTCAAGACGGTGTCGCGCGCCTATTCTGCATCGGCGGCGACGGAACGGCCTTCGAGGTTGCCAACGGCCTGGCGGGCACCCAGGTGGCCTTGGGCATCATCCCCGGCGGCACCGGCAACGACTTTATACGCAGCCTGGGTCTGCCAAAGGATCCCCTGGCTGTGCTGGATGTGCTGCTGTCCGCCGACGCCAAGCCAGTGCCTGTGGGCCATCTCAACGAGCACTCTTTTCTGAACGTTTGTGGGGCCGGCTTTGATGTGCAAGTGGTGCTGGCCTGCAACCGCGCCAAGAAGTATGCCCGGGGCATGCTACCCTACCTGTATGGTGTGCTGCACACCATCTTTACCTACAAACCCAAGACCTTCTCCATCAGCTTGGATGGAGAAGAACGCACCTGTCCCCTCCTGTTGGTGGCCATTGCCAACGGGCAATATATCGGCAGCGGTATGCACATCGCCCCTATGGCCCAGCTGGATGACGAGCTGCTGGATGTGATCATGATCCGCCCCCTGCCCCGCTGGCGCATCCCCGGACTGTTGCCCAAGTTTATCGACGGCAGCTTCGTCAAGTTAACGCACCTGGTGGAACATCGCCGTTGCCGTGACGTGCGCATCAGCGCCCCAGGCATGCAAATACAAATGGACGGAGAGGTCTCCGCCCATGATCATGTGCATGTTTATTTAGACGAGCAAAAGATACGGCTGCTGATGCCGTAGCTGAGCACTACCCTCTGCGGGCCAGCATGCTCTGGCAAATCTGTTCCAGCTCCGATAGCTGAAAGATCACCACCGAGCCAAAGGGCGCATAGAGCAGATTTTCGATAGCATGACGATACAGCTTTAATTTATCAAATATTTGCACGAGGATCTCCGCATCCGCGTGGGTTTTTGCCAGCAAAAAAGCGATCTCATCGGTGAGCTGCATACAAAGGCGCAACACCACCTCCCCAACCTGGGCGGGGAATTGGGTGTAAAACACTTCCGATGCCACACCCTCCTGCACGATACGGTCGATGAGCGGCAGATTCAGTTCCAGTTGGCGTTGCTTCATCTTTTCGCGCATCAGCGCGCCGTCCTCGCGATAGGCCACGCGCAACAGCAGGCTGATAAAGTCCACGCCATCGGTCTGCAGCATGGTGGCGTGGCGAAACAGGGCGTTGAGTTTTTCCGCCGCCGATCCCTGGCACGCTTCGATGGCCTGGGTTCCCTGTTCACAGGCAAGCTGCGCACGGTCGTCGCATATGGCCTCCAGCAAGGAGAGCTTACTTTCGAAGTGGTGATAGAACCCACCTTTGGAAAAGCCCAATTCGTCGATGATGTCCTGCACCGACGTGTTCTCATACCCCCGGGCATAAAACATCCGCTCAGCTACCTGCAATATGATCCGTCTGCGCTCATCGCCTTTGCGCACGATCGGCACCTCCCATGTCTTGACCGTGCTCAGGGCAGGTCAATTGAAGTAGATTTCCTTTTGTACAGGCTTGTATTCGGTGCGCCACAACTTGGCACGCCCCACTTCCACGCCGTCCTGGTAGTACACCTTGTACGTATCCACGATGTACCCGGTGCGCTTTTGCTTGGCCACCTTGCTGACACCCGGTGCCAACTCCAGGGAGCGGGTGTAGATCACCTCGTCCGATGGCTGCTTGGTTTGAATGGTCTCGCTGACAAGATCGATGGTGCGGCCAGCAGGCAGTGTCTTGCCGTAGATCTCCACGGTGATGGCCTCATCGCTATACCAAGCCACCACAAAGATGGGCAAATCCGTGTTGTTGCGGAACTTGAAGTCCAGGGTCGGCCAGTTTACCGCCGCATCCTCGCCCCGGGGTACATAGGTCGAGGGCCAGGAGTGCTGGGTCCGACTGACGATTTCCAGATCCGCCCGCACCACAGCGTTGAACAGGGTGGAGGAAGTCTGACAGACACCGCCGCCGGTCTCGTCCACCAACTGTCCGCCGGAGATGGCGCCGGCTTCGCGATAGCCCTTCTCCTGGGTGCGCTGGCCGGTGCATTCGTTAAAGGATAACACCGCATCCGGTTCCAGCATGCGCCCTGTGACGGCTTGAGCAGACAAATTGATGTTGGTGTTGCGGTTCTTATCCTTGGTGGTGGCAGTGCTAAAGCTAGAGATCCGGCCAAAGGATGCCTCGATCTCCGCCTGTGTCACCTCGGGCTGTACCGTCGTGGCCTGCACTTGGATCACCGCGTTGTACTGCTGAGCATCCAGCGCCGACGTCACCTGGGCATACAGCGCATCGCCATCCACGTGCAATCCGGCTTGTTCCTGCTCATACAAAAAGGTCTTGGCATTGGGGTCGAAGGCGGCCAGCCGCGCATTGACCGCAGGCTGGGCGATGCGGGCAACTACCTGGTCGGTGAGCTCGCGCACCTTGGCGCGGTCATACCCCCACTCGCTGGTCAGATGCAAACCATCCCGCCCAATCTGCAACACCCGGGCATACCGCTCCCGGAGACCGCCGCTACGGGCTTGGGCATACGCCTGCCGCAGCACGCTGTCATAATCTGTGCCCACCGGCACTTGCGAGGAGTCGATGCGCCATTTCTTGTCCCCATAGGCCACCACGATGGCGAATGCCTCGCTCTGTTGGGTAGAGCGGGCGGTCAGTTCCTCGCGGGCTTGGGTGATGGTCTTTCCGCCCAGTGCGACGCCATCGATGGTGGTGCCATCATAGAAAACGTTGCGGGCCACCATGTTTCGCACCTGCATGTACTGGGTGTACTGCGTATACGCGCCCTGGATAAACCACCCGGCAAAGCATAAAAATGCGATGCAGACCATGATCACAATAAGGGGAATCACGGAACGTCGCCCCCGCTTGCGCGGTGGCTTGCCGCCGCCCTGCCGCTGGGGCTGATCGTAGCGATAGTCATATGTGTACTGATCATCAGGGAACTGCTGTTGCGCAGCCACACGCATATCCGTACGCACCTGGGGTGCTGCCTGCTGATAGCGTGGCCCGTCTGTCTGCCGCGGCGCAAAGGCGAAATTCCCCTGTTCTTCTTGGGTGAAAGGTTGCTGCTTTCTGCCGTTCCCGTTTTTTTTCTGTGACACGCGATCACTCCCCGTGCTTGATCTGTGCGATTGCGACGTCCTCTTTCGGCTGCATCCCCGCCGCCTTTTCCCCCATGCGGAAAGTCAGTGCGTACAGGCTGTCGCTTAAGTGAACGTTTTTGAGGGTCACGTCCTCCGGTGCCGATAAATCCACCGGCGCAAAGTTCCATACCGCTCGCACGCCGCAGGCCATCAGCCGATGGAACAGCTCACGCGCCATCTCCCCCGGCACCGCCAGCACCGCGATATCCACCGGGTGTTCTGCCAACCAGCTCTCCAACTGATCCACAGGCAGAATGGGGGCGTTGCCCACCCGGTGTCCATGGAGGGCTTCCGCCGCATCAAAGAGCGCGTCGGTGATGAATCCCTCATGCTGAAACGATGGGTAGTTTGCCACGGCGCGGCCGATATTGCCCGCGCCCAGGATAATCATGTGGTACGTATGGGTCAAGCCCAGGATCTCGCCCACCCGGGCCCGCAGGTCCGAGACGTGGTAGCCATAGCCCTGCTGGCCAAAGCCACCAAAGCAATTAAGGTCCTGACGGATTTGAGACGCGGTCAGGCCCATGCGCTGGCTGAGCTCCCGAGAGGAGGTGCGCAGGGCGCCGGCGTCCTCGAGCTCGCGCAGCTGTCGATAGTAGCCCGGTAAACGACGCACCACCGCATCGGACACATAAGGGTGTTCGGCCATCGATTGAACGCTCCTCTCTTGCTTTTGTTCTGTTCGTCTATTGAGTATATCAGTTTGCGCAAAAAATCGCAAGAGTAAACCGACCGCCGTCCATTTCCAAAATAGGACAAAACCGGCGCAGATCTGTCAAGGCTGACAGCGACGCCGGTTTTGAAATGAACGAATAATCCCAGCATTAAGAGAAGCGTTTCTCCAGTTCCTCGTACTTCTCGTGGGTGATCAGCGCATCGTGCTGGGTACCCCGCAGCCGTGCAATGTACGTCCAACGACCATAGGGTGTAATGTTGTCGATGTGCTGTAGGTTGATGATGTAGGACTTGTGACAGCGAAAGAACAGCGCCGGATCCAGTCGTGCCTCAATCTCGCCCAGGGAGTCACTGGTCACGTACCGACCACCGCCCACGGTATACAGTGCGGTGGCGCGCTCCTCACGTTGCACCAGCAGGATCTCTTCCATGTCCAGGAACTGTACCCCCTCCCGGTGCCGCAACATCATGCGTCCCATGGCGCTACGGGTCTGGGGCACCTGGGGATTGGGCACAACCTGCTCCTCCTTACGGCGCAGCAGTACGTCCCGCACCCGCTCCAGGGTCTGTGTCACTCGTTCCAACTTGAAGGGCTTCAGCAAGTAATCGAAGGCATAGACTGAAAACGCGTCGGCCATGTACTCCGCGTGGGCGGTAGCGAAGATCATGATGATCGTCGGATCCATGTCCTGGATCACCCGACCGCATTCCACACCGGTCATACCCGGCATTTCCACGTCCAAGAACACAAGCTGAGGGCGATGCTTCTCCACCAAGCTCAGCAGATCCGGCCCGTTCTCCGCCTCGGCAAGAAGCGTAAAGCCCGGCACGCTCTCCAGCACCTTGCGCATCACCAACCGCATACCCGGCTCATCATCGGCGATGATCACGCGAACCAGGTCGGTTTGTGCCATATCCTTCATCGGTTTCTCCTCCAGCGGGTCTGGGGACGGGTCAGGATCTCTGACAGCACAACGCCTTGCATCAGCTTGGCCGCATCCAGCCGCAGGCCACCTTGGACTTCCGGCAGAAAATCTTGCTGGTACTGACTGGGCTGCACCTCCGATGCCAGCATGTCTTCGTGGCAGAGGTCAACGCCTTCCTCACTTTCACCGTGGCTACGAGGATCCTGATACATATACTCGTGGCAGTCGTCCCAGCCTTCCAAGCTCTCCCGTTTGGCGGCGCGATCCGCTTCGGCCTCCACATGAAAGGCCGCGGTCAGCGGTGCCCGCTCCATGTTGGTCTGCTCAGGCGCCTTGTGTACGGGGTAAAAGACCTTGGGCGCCGTTTGAGCATGGGGCTCGCCCATACGCTGCATCTGCTCTATGCCCGCTTCCAGTCGCTTGAGGAAATCGCCGGCGCTTGGGCGCTGCCCCGTCGCCTGTTCCGGCTGCCCCGGGTGCTGGATCGTCGGTTTTTCTTTGCTCACCTGGTTGGCCTTTGCAAACTTTTTCACCAGCCACCAGACAATCGCAACAATCCATAGCAGTTCCAAATCGTCGTCCCCCCTTTCTGTGTTCCGGTCTTAGGGGAGCTTACTTTTTGGGCTGTTCGCGGTCGTTGCCGGGCAGCGCGGGCTTGCTCACACCGGCAATCCCCTCGCGCATGGCGGTGTCCGCGGCCACATTCTGCATTTGGTAATAATCCATCACGCCGATCTTTCCTTCGCGCAGGGCGGTCGCCATGGCGCGGGGCACTTCGCTCTCGGCCTCCACAACCTTGGCGCGCATCTCCTGGGTGTGGGCCTTCATCTCTTGCTCGTGGGCCACAGCCATGGCGCGGCGCTCTTCGGCCTTGGCCTGGGCAATGCGGCGATCCGCTTCCGCCTGATCCATTTGGAGCTGTGCGCCAATGTTACGGCCCACATCCACATCGGCGATATCAATGGACAAAATCTCAAAGGCGGTACCGGCGTCCAAGCCCTTGCTCAGCACGGTGCGGCTGATCAGATCCGGGTTCTCCAGCACGGCCTTGTGGGTCTCCGCAGAACCGACTGTGGTAACAATACCTTCGCCGACGCGGGCGATAACGGTCTCTTCACCGGCACCGCCAACCAGTCGCTCGATATTGGCACGGACGGTGACGCGGGCCTTGGCGCGCAGCTCAATGCCGTCCTTGGCGATAGCGGCTACGATAGGGGTCTCGATCACCTTAGGGTTAACGCTCATCTGCACGGCCTGCAG